>JAQTNB010000233.1 GCA_028714055.1 Candidatus Omnitrophota bacterium | reverse complement strand
CCTGGAAAAACTGGCGAAAGAAGGCAAATCCGGGCATGAAAAGATAAATCAGTACACCCGTTACGGAACGATGGTGCTTTCGATAGTCCAGTCGTTCTTTATCGCCCTGTGGCTGGAAGACCCGGCGCGCTTTGAAGGCCTGCGCATCGTGGTCAACCCCGGCTGGGGTTTCAGGATGCTGACGGTCCTGACGCTTTCAACAGGGACGGTGTTTATTATGTGGCTGGGAGAACAGATACAGGAGAGAGGCATCGGTAACGGCATCTCCCTGGTCATCACCGCAGGCATCATCTCCAGGATCCCGGCCGCAATGCACCAACTGTACCTTTTGTTCTCCCCCTTAAACGCGGCACGGCGCCAGATACAGCCCGCGACCCTTTTGATCATGCTGGCACTGCTTGTCTTTGTGGTCTTTACCGTCATCCTCATTACCCAGGCGCAAAGAAAAATACCGGTGCAGTATGCGCGCCGTATCGTCGGCAGGAAGATCTTCGGGGGGCAGAGCACCTATATCCCGCTAAAAGTGGATACGGCGGGCGTTATCGCGATCATCTTCGCGCAATCGATCATCCTGTTCCCCGCGACGCTGGCGTCGTTTATCCCGAATCCGGGTTTTCAGCGCTGGGCGCAGGGGTTAGTCAGGGGCCATCTTTTGTATACCTCGGTCTACGCGCTCCTGATCATATTTTTCTGTTATTTCTATACCGCTATCGTCTTCAACCCGCAGGATTTGTCGGAAAACATGAAGAAATACGGCGGGTTTATCCCGGGGATACGGCCCGGGACTTCGACCTCGGAATACCTGGAATATGTGATGACCAGGATCACGCTTGCCGGGGCGCTTTTTATCGCCTTTATCGCCATCTTCCCTGATTTCCTTATGGCGTGGCTTAAGGTGCCGTACCTGGTCGCTTCGTTCTTCGGAGGAACGGGCGTGCTGATCATCGTCGGAGTCATGCTGGATACCATTAAACAGATCGAATCGCACCTTCTGATGCACCATTATGAGGGCTTTATCAAGTCCGGGCGCATCAAGGGCAGGAGATAAGAGTTGAGGATCATACTTCTGGGGCCGCCGGGAGCGGGAAAAGGGACACAGGCAAAAACGCTGGCGCAGGAAATAAAGCTGCCGCACATCTCAACGGGAGACCTGCTGCGTAAAAACGTCTCGCAAGGCACTTCCCTGGGAAAACAGGCCCAGGACTTCATGAATAAAGGCGCCTTGGTCCCCGATGAGCTCGTCAATCAGATGCTTACCGAAAGGATAAGCCTCCCTGACGCGCAGGAGGGTTTTATCCTCGACGGCTATCCCCGCAACTTAGCGCAAGCCGGGATACTTGACGAGGCGCTCAAGAAACTCGGCAAGCAGGTAGACCTGGTCGTATATCTGGACACAAGCGAGGCGGTAGTCATCCAGCGCCTCTCCGGAAGGCTGGTCTGTAAAAACTGCGGGGCAAATTTTCACGCGACCAACATGCCCCCCAAAAAAGCCATGACCTGCGATAATTGCGGCGGGGCGTTGTATCAGCGCAGCGACGACAAGGAAGAGACCATACGCAAACGCCTGGAGGTCTACCGGGACGAATGCGCGCCCGTGATCAAATATTACCAGGCCAAAGGCACGCTTCAGAGGCTCGTTGCCGACGGAGAAGCCAATAAGGTCCTTGTCGATATCGTCAAACTCGTGCGTAAGCACCATGATTCACTTAAGGTCTGATAATGAATTGCGCGTTATCAGGGCTTCCGGGCGCATTACCGCGCGGGTCATACAGAAGTTAACGAAGGCAGCCAAGGCAGGGATTTCCACGGCAGAGATCGATTATCTGGCCGAAGAGTTGATCCGGAAAGAAAACGCCATCCCCGCCTTTAAGGGTTATAGAGGCTTTCCCGCAAGCGTCTGCACCTCGGTCAACGAAGAGATCGTGCACGGGATACCGGGGGAGAGAAAATTACGGGAAAGCGATATCATCAGTATAGATTTAGGCGTTAACCTGGAAGGATATTTCAGCGACGCCGCGGTCACCCTGGCAGTCGGCCGGGTGGGGCCCGGTATCAAAAGGCTGCTGAAGATCACCAGGGATGCTCTTTTAGCGGGGATAAAGCAGGCACAGCCGGATAAACACTTATCCGACATTTCGCACGCGGTGCAATCGCTGGTGGAACGGAACGGTTTTTCGGTAGTGCGTGATTTTGTCGGCCACGGGATAGGCAGCAATCTTCACGAAGAGCCGGAGATCCCCAATTTCGGCAAGCCAAACCTCGGGCCCAGGCTTAAGAAAGGCATGGTCCTGGCGATCGAGCCCATGGTAAACATGGGGTCCTGGGAGCTGGAGGTGCTGGATAACGGCTGGACAGCCGTCACCAAAGACAGAAGGCCGTCGGCGCACTTTGAGCATACGGTCGCCGTGACCGAAAACGGGCCGGAAATATTGACGCTTGAGGGATAAACGATCTTGCCTATGGCAAAAGAAGAATTAATAGAGACCGAAGGAAAGGTAGTAGAGGCGCTGCC
>JAQTNB010000232.1 GCA_028714055.1 Candidatus Omnitrophota bacterium | reverse complement strand
CCAGGTTTCCCAGGTCATTCGCGAGGTCGCCGTTGAACCTTTTGGTAATAGCCTCTTCCGAGAAGTTCCCATCCATCCCGAATGGCACGTCGCGCAGCAGGAAATACCTTTAAGCGTATACCCCGAAGGCATCCGCCATCTCTAAAGGGGAAACTACGTTACCGCGGGACTTGGACATCTTGCTCTGGCCGACCATCCACCAGCCGTGCGCGAATATCCTTTTTGGCGGCTCGATATTCAAGGCGCGCAGCATGATCGGCCAATATATGGCGTGCTGCCTCAGGATATCTTTGCCGATGAGCTGCAGATCCGCGGGCCACCATTTAGAACGGTAAACATCTTGCGCGTCGAACGCTCCGGCGGCGCTGATATAATTGATCAACGCGTCAAACCAGACATAGACCACATGATCTGGGCTGAACGGAAGGGATATCCCCCAATTCAGCCGTTCCTTGGGCCGGGATATGCACAAGTCGGTCAATTTGTTCAATTCCAGAAAACTTAAAACTTCATTGCGCCTGTTTTGAGGCAGGATAAAATCCGGGTTATCTTTGATATAACCGGTGAGCCAATCCTGATAACGCGATAACCTGAAGAAATAATTACTTTCGGTGATCTTTTCCACCGGCCTGCCGCAATCCGGGCAATTGCCCTCCTTAAGCTGCATTCCGGTCCAGAATGTTTCGCAGGGGGTGCAATACCATCCCTCATACTGCGCCAGGTAAATATCTTCTTTTTTCAGGAGGATCTCAAGGACGCGCCTGACGCAATCAACGTGCCTTTCTTCCGTGGTGCGGACAAAATAGTCATATGAAATATCGAGCTTTTTCCAAAGTTCTTTATAGACTAAAACCATTTTATCCGTAAAATCCTGCGGGTTTATGCCGGCGGCCTGCGCGGCTTTTTGTATCTTTTGGCCGTGCTCGTCGGTACCGGTAAGAAAAAAAACGTTTTCCGCCCCTTTAAGTGCGCGCATATGCCGCGCCAGGCAGTCAGCGGCGATAGTGGTGTAAGAGTGCCCTATATGGGGCCGGGCATTGACGTAATATATCGGAGTGGTTACGTAAAATTTATCCTTCATTAAAATCCACCTCTATCAGGGAACCGTCTTCCAGCACCACCGATGCCTTGCGCTTAAAGACATTTACGCTGTTTACTTTGCCTTTTCCCTGTTTAGTATGAATGGCTTCTCCCTCCTTTGGGAGGCCCTTGGAAAGTATTTTGTAAGTTTCATATTCGTAATAAAGGCAGCACATCAGCCTGCCGCATAAACCGGATATTTTCGGCGGATTCAACGGCAAGCCCTCTTCCTTCGCCATTTTGATCGTGACCGGTTCGAAGTCTTTCAGGAATGTGCCGCAGCAAAGCTCTCTGCCGCAATGCCCGAAACCGCCGAAAAGCCTGGCCTCGTCCCTTACGCCTATCTGCCGCAGCTCAATGCGCGCCTTGAAGATCTTTGCAAGGTCCTTGACCAGGTTCCTGAAGTCTACTCTTCCGGAAGCGGTAAAATAAAAAATGATCTTTGTCCGGTCAAAAGAATATTCCGCCCGCACCAGCTTCATCTCCAGTTTATGCTCGGCGATCTTCTTTACGCAGGTATTGAACGCCTCTTTTGATTTAACGCGGTTATCCTCGATGTGCTTTAGGTCTGAGTCCCTTGTCAGCCGCAGTATGCGTTTCAAGGGTTCCTTGGACTTATTGTCAAAGACTTCTTCTTTCGGGGGGACGACCTGCCCGTAGTCCAGCCCGCGGTCGTGCTCAACGATCACATAATCGCCTTCCTTGAGCGTCAGGCTCCCGGCGTTGTAAAAAAACGCCTGGCCGGAATCCCTCAGCCTTACTAAAACTATATTTTCCATGGAACTCCCGTTAATTTTCCCTCTTGAGCGAAGCTTTTAAATTAGACATCAATAATTTGACGTTGACATTGCGCTCCAGATACGTCAGGGCGGCTGAAATATTCCCGAATATAGCGTCGAGATCGGTGAAACTGTACCCTCGAGCGCACCGCGATAATTCTTCTTTGCGGTCAAGGTTGATAATATCGGAATATGGCAGGCCGGTCTTCAAAAGGTAAACATCGCGGAACCAGGCGGCAAGAACGTTCAGGCTTTCGCGGGCATCCGCCTTGTTTTCAGGCAAAGCGCCAAGCGCGTCTATTGCCCTGTTCTTTTCCTCGAATATCCCCGTATCTTTTAATTTTATGGCGCGGCCTATCCTGCCTTCGCAAAAATAAGCCAGAAAATGCGCGCGCCCCGGTTCGATCCGGAAATCGGCCTTCAGGATCTCTTCAAGCGGGCCTCTTTGCAGCGGGAAGAATTTCACCGACTTGCAGCGCGAAACAATGGTCTTCAAAAGCACTGCCCGTTTCGAACTTATCAGCATGATCACGATGGTTTGCGGGGGTTCTTCGAGTATTTTCAGCATCGCGTTTGCCGCGTCCTGGGTCAAGGCGTGGGCGTTATCGGTGATAAAGCCCTTTTTCCTGCCTTCGTAATGCCTCAGCGCGATCTGCTTCTGCTGC
>JAQTNB010000231.1 GCA_028714055.1 Candidatus Omnitrophota bacterium | reverse complement strand
CTTCGACCTCGGCGCCGACCAGGCTCATCGGCATAGGGAACGGAAAAACATTGGCGTCGATCTTTATCTTTTGGCTCATTTTGACCTCCTTACAATTGAAGGTGTTTCCTGGATAGCGTAAGGCTACGAGAAAACGGCTCCGTAAGATCGAGAGATGATAGAGAGCATCTGCGCGTGGATCTTTTTGTTTGAGGCAACGACGAAATGTTTTTCAAGCAGAGGTATCTTTTCGCTGCGGCTTCCGGTCACCCTACCCCCTGCTTCTTCGATCAGGAGCTTACCGGCGCAAAAGTCCCAGGGGCTCAAGACAAACTCCCAGAAACCGGCTGCCCTGCCGCAGGCAACGTAGCATAGGTCCAGGGCTGCAGCCCCGAGCCTGCGGATACCGATGATGCGCTTGAGGTGAAAGAGTTTTATTGCCTCGAGCGTCTCGATCATGCGCGTGCCGCGGTCATAGTAGAAGCCGGTGATCAAAAGCGACTTCTCCAGTGTCGCCGCCTTGTTGACGCGTATGCGCGTGCCGTTCAAAAACGCGCCCCCGCCTTTTTCGGCCCAGAAGAGCTCCCTCCTGGTCGCGTCATACACTGCCGCGGCAACCACCGCATCTTTACGCACAAGCGCGATGGAAACGCAAAAGATCGGGATACCGCAGGCGAAATTATTGGTGCCGTCCAGCGGGTCGATCACCCAGGTGTATTCGGAATCGCTCCGCGCGTACGTGTGCTCCTCGGCCAGTATGTTATGCGCGGGATACTGCTTCCTGATCAACGCGACAACCGCCTTCTCCGCCTCTATGTCGGCCGCGGTCAAAAGGTCGAAGGATTCTTTCTTGGCGCTGACGGCCACCCCTTTATTGAAATGCTTCAAATGGATCGCCCCTGCTTTCCGGGCTGCCCTGCAGGCAAGCCGGCGGTAGGCGGAATACGTGCTCACGTCTGCCTCTCTGTATTTGTGTCTTTCGGCGTCCCGACATGCCGCATGACGCCCTTCAGCGAATCAATGGCATGGCTCGCCTGTTGTTTGGTAAGGGTATTGATGTCGGATGTATGGTAATATTTGCCGATGAAATTCTCCAGGTGCCGGGCGTCCCACCCGAGGCTGCGGGAAAGATGCTGGATGTAGAGCTTCTGTTTCAGGGTCAGGCCGAAGCGGTTCAGGCGGTAATAGGGGCTGCGCACCAGGTAATTCATCAGCTTCCTGAAGAGCGCGTCATCCAACTCGGCGGCGCTTCCCACCCCGGCCGCTTCCCGCAGTATCCTGCGGTAATCCTGCTCGCTTAAGCCGATCTCCTTCTTGACGATATGGATGAGGGCGAGTTTTTTTCTATCTATCGTCATGGCATACCCCTTATTCAGCCATTATTGTAACCGCTAAATACCTGCTTTGCAACAAAAACCCCCGTTGTAACATCCTGGGGCTGCGTAAAATAAGAGTAAATTTTTCCTTGACAAAAACAAAATCGAATGTATACTTATACTTGTAGTAAATAAAGGATTAGATGTCTCGTGACCGTAAGGGAAGAACACTAAACCTTACGGTTTTTTTCTACCATTATTTACTATAATGTTAAACGAAGGGAGGTAGTAAATAATGGCAAGAGGTAAAGTGAAGTGGTTCAACAACCAAAAAGGTTATGGATTCATCACTCCTGAGTCTGGCAGTGACGTGTTTGTACATCACAGTGCAATTCAGGGTGAAGGCTATAAATCTTTGGACGAGGGCCAGGAAGTCGAGTTTGAAATAACTCAAGGTCCCAAAGGCCAGCAGGCCACCAATGTAGTAAAGCTATAACCTAGCACACAAAAGCCCGGATCTTTGAGCGTCAAGCTTAAGGATCCGGGCTTTTCTTTTTACCCTCCGCCGTTATAACATTATAAGCGGAGGGTTTTTTCTGTCTTGCCGTTACCTGCCGGCTGCCAAAACCATGCGATAAAGGTCTGCCCCGCTGATACGCCGGACAACGACATCCCTGCCTTGTAACGACACGATAAAGAACGCCCTCCGGGCATCGATGCGCCTGGACTTTTTAGGGAGCGTCCCATAGGTATATTTCAGGGATTCGGCATGCAATTCGCCGTCCCTGGCGCGCAGGTCAGTTAAGCGAAGCGCCTCAACGGTGAAGTCGCGGTACCAGACATGCAGGGCGCCGTCTTCATGGGAGAGGAACCACAGGGTCGGGATATCCTTCTTTTCAAATCCCTCAAAGAGCACGACCGACCGTGAAGGGATACGGGGATAGGTTTTCAGAAGGGCATCCTGGACCGCCGCGACAAAATGCCCTCCCTTGACCATCAATTCATTACTTTCCATGCCCCGGGCATCATTTTTAAACACGTAGGCCGCGGAAGACCCTGTCCCGACCAGGACCAGGACCGCCATCGACAGGAAGAAACACGTCCTGCCGCAGCGAAGCAGGTTTGATAATAATTTGATCAAGAGCAAAAAGAGGATCACGTATGCGGGCCAGGAAAGCATAAGGTAATATTTCAAGTGGCCTGTCGCGACCATACACGGTGGGATGATCCCGGCGATAAGCCAGGAAAGCCAGAAACGCC
>JAQTNB010000230.1 GCA_028714055.1 Candidatus Omnitrophota bacterium | reverse complement strand
GGTAATAAACGGCGGTGCCATAAGCGATCGCCTGCACAGAGCCCTGGTCGCCTATCGTGCAGGTCTCGATGCGCAGGTTCACGATGATATCCGCTCCCGGCGCTTTCTCCTTAAGCCGCAAAACCGCCTCGCGGCGCGCGCGGTCCAGGATGCTTTCATGGGCGGTCACTTCCCCGCCGAGCAGGTTACGCAGCCCCGAGACGATCAGCTTGAAATAATCCGCCGACAAGGCAATGTTCGCGCAGACCAGCTCTGCGCGCCCGACAGGCATATCGTTCAGGAAATCTTCCCCGGTCACTGCCGCCAGGGAGGAGGAACGCTCCTCTCTGCGCGCGATCGATGCATAATGCGCCCGCTCGACGATGCTTCCCGAAACATACCCGACGACTATCAGAATGACAAGGGTGATCAGATCGGACATGGCATGCCTCCTTTGTGCTTATTCGACCTTGACGGCCGTCCCATAGACATATAACTCGGCCGCGCCATGCGCTATATTGGAGGTTGAGAACCTCACATTGATGATCGCGTTTGCGCCCAGCTCCTCGGCCTGGCGCATCATCCTTCCAATCGCCTCTTCCCGGGATTCTTCCATCAGCGCGGTATAGCTTTTCATCTCTCCGCCGACGATATTTTTGAAACCCGCCCCCATGTCCTTGAAGGCATTCTTTGCCCGCACCGTGCTTCCGCACACCAGCCCGAAATGCTCAACAATCTTTCTACCGGGCACCGACTCGATATTGGTCAATACCATGGCCGCCTCCTTTATTTCTTAAAAACTCCGCTTATGATCTGCCGGGCGATATTCTCCGCCAGGAGCTTATTGCCTTCGCTGCTGCAATGGCCGAAATCGCCGCCGAACATATCGAGGAAATATTTTGCGCGCCCGCCGCGGCTTATGGCATCCTTGAACACCTTTTCGTTGTCGACAAAGATGATGCCCTGCGTATCGTCAAAAAGGGCCCTGAGCGGTCCCATGTTTCTCATGGGGTACTGGACGCTTACCAGCCTCACCCCATGTTTATCCAATATCTGTTTAAGCTTACGATAATTCGCCGCGGTCGCCTGATATGCATGCTGGGTACGCAAGAGCCTGGTTTTACGGGCGTATTCTTTTGCGAGCTTTGTATTCCCGGTCTCTTCATACAGCGCCTGCAGCGCTCCATACCCCCAGTCATCCTGCGGCTTGTAGCGGACAGCCTGCCGGAACAGTTCTTCCAGGTCCCGGTAGCGCGATTGCTCCCGGTAAATAAACCCCAGCTCCGCATACAGCCGTTCATTCGCCGGATCGATCTTGAGGGCCTTCTTATACATCTGCTCCGAACGGGCGTAGTCCCCTTGCGCCTTATAAATCCAGGCTAATTCATTGTATGCGTGTTCGAGCCCGGGGTTGATCTTAAGGGCTTTTAAGAATAGGTCTATCGCGGCAGGATAATTTTCCCGGAACCTGTAGAGCGAGCCTAATTCCACGCAGGCGCTTGTGTTGGAAGGGTTAAGCTCAAGGGCCTTGCCGAGAAACAGTATTGATTGCGCAAGGTCTCCCTGCATCTTATAAAACCAGCCTAAGCCCGCGTATGCATCGTCATTACGGGGGTTAAGCTCAAGCGCTTTCTTAAAGAGCCGCTCGGACTCGGGATAATTCCCTCTTTCTTTATAGAACCATGCCAACTCGACAAGCGGTTTGTCGCTTTCCGTGTCGAGTTCAAGCGCTTTCCGGTAAGCGCGCTCTGCGCGCGAAAAATCTCCCTGCGAGCGGTATGATTTTCCCAACTCTATGCATTCCCCGGAACTCTTGTTTGTCAAGGCATCGTCGGGCTCCTGCCGGAGGGCCGCAGCAATGTCTTGCCGCCCGGGCGCCTTGATCTTCGAGGCAATATGCAGCCCCAGCAGCCGTACCAGTTTGTAAACCCTGAAAGAACGGAAGAAAATAGCCGCTGAGGATACGGTTGCGCTTTCCTGAGGAAGGTGTACCCCCTGGTCATTGATCCCGATCATCGCCACTACCATGTCGGGACGGTATTCCTTGAGATACTCTTCCAGGTGAGAGAGGATCACTCCGCTATTGGTGCCGGCTACGCCTTTGTCGATCACGCTAAAGCGTATGCCTGCGCCGGACCGGTTCAAAGACTCTTCCAGATATGACGGATACTGCATCTGGGTGGTCGATTCCCCCAGGCATATTATCCGGTAGGTATCTTTATTCTTCAGGGAGGCCCTGTTGCGGTGTTCTTGGAGGGAAAGCACGGCAAACCCGGCAAGGCGTAAAGCCGCCTCCAGGAAAAACACGGCGAGCATTGCCCCGAAAATCAGCAGGAGCGCCTTCTCTTTCAGTGCCGTAGTGCCGCGTAGCGGGAAAGCCATAGCGTGCCGTTATGCCTACTGCAATGCGGCGAAGAATTCGGTCAATCTTTTTTTCAGGGCCGCATACTCGTTTTTTGACAAAAGCCGGTGCGCAAGATGGGCGTTTTCCAGGATGTCGGCCTGGCCGTTGACCTTGCGCAACGCCAGGATATAACGCCCGGCGAATTTAAACCGCCGCGTTGCGGCGAGCGTAAGAATAAAATTA
>JAQTNB010000229.1 GCA_028714055.1 Candidatus Omnitrophota bacterium | reverse complement strand
CTCCTCGCTCTTAAAGGGTATCATCTCCCTGAGACTGGTGCCCTGCAAGGGTAAGACCGGGCGTATCCCCGCCTACGAAGTCATGCTTTTGACCCCTACCATCAGCCGCCTGATCAGGGAAAACAAGATCTGGGAGATGTCCCAGTTCATCGAGGACGGCTCGATCTTCGGGATGCAATCCTTTAACCAGTCGCTGGTCCGCCTGGTCAAAGAAGGCAAGATCAGCGAAGAGGATGCAGCCCAGGTCTCCGATAACCGCGACGAGTTTATCCTCGCCCTGCGCGGCATAAAACAGGTTTAGATCACGGGAGTTTTCCATGCTTGATGAGATACGGTCAAAGTTATCGTCAATAGACGCGAGCCTTCAGCGGCTAAGGGGGTATCTTTGACATCGATAAAAAGATTTCCCAGATAGACGAACTTTCTCTCCTGATGAGCCAGGCGGGATTCTGTAACGACGAGCAGAACTCCACCGCCACGGTGAAAAAACTCAAAAGCCTCAAGGCAACCGTTGAGCCCTGGCAGGCCGCCTGGAAGAAATTCCAGGACCTGCATGAATTGGCGGGGATCTTTAAAGCCGAAGAGAAAGATATGCTTGCCGATATCAACCGGGATATCGAAGCGCTTGTCGTAAGCGTCGAGCAGCTGGAGTTCAAAACGCTGCTTGACGGAGAATTCGACAGTAACAGCGCGATCTTAAGCTTCAACGCCGGCGCCGGAGGGACCGAATCCTGCGATTGGGCATCCATGCTCTTGAGGATGTACACCAGGTTTGCCGAGAAGAAGGGTTACGAGGCAAAGGTCATAGATATCCTTGAAGGGGAAGAGGCCGGGGTGAAGAACGCAACCGTGCTGATAGAAGGGGAATTCGCCTACGGTTATCTGAAGGCGGAGCGCGGCGTGCACCGGCTGGTGCGTATTTCTCCCTTCGATGCCAACAAGCGCCGCCATACCTCTTTTGTCTCGATCGACGTGATCCCGGAGCTCCAAGACGATACCGCAGTCGACCTGCAGGAGAGCGACCTGCGTATCGATGTCTACCGTTCAAAGGGCGCCGGAGGCCAGAGTGTGAATACCACGGATTCCGCGGTGCGCATAACGCACCTGCCGACGGGGCTGATCGCGCAATGCCAGAACGAGCGTTCGCAGTTCCAGAACAAGCAGACGGCGCTGAAGATCCTCAGGGCCCGCGTCTATGAGTTTGAAAGGAACAGGAAAGAAACGGAGCTCCAGAAGCATTACGGAGGAGAAAAAAAGAAGATCGAATGGGGGAGCCAGATACGTTCCTATGTCATGCAGCCCTATACCCTGGTAAAAGACCACCGCACCGACCATGAAACCGGGGATGTGAATAAAGTGATGGATGGCAATATCGACGAGTTTATCGAGGCGTATTTGAAGGCCCAGAAGACAAGGAGCGCATAACCTACCATGTTCGGCTTTATCAGAAAGACCATCCTTAACCGCCGGCAGGCGGCAATCTCCCGCAGATACCCGGGGGTAAAGATCGTGCTGCATCCGGAGATGCCTGCCCCGTCCATGAGCAAGATGGTGGAGGTGGCGGGGATCGTGCAGGCGGTCAATGCCCTGGAGCCTGCGATACAGGCCCTCTCCGACGAGCAGCTTAAGGCAAAGACGCTTGAGTTCAGGGAGCGTCTGCAAAAGAGAGCCGAAGAACTTGAACCTCAGATCGCCTCGCTGCAGGATGGCTTGGCCGATATTGCCATTCCCGAAGAAAAGGAGCGTCTCAGGGAGAAGATCAAGACGGCGCGTAACCGCATCTTCGATGAGGTCCTGCCGGAGGCGTTTGCGGTTGTCCGGGAGGCATCCAGGCGCACGATAGGCTTGAGGCATTTTGACGTCCAGCTGGCAGGCGGGGTGGTGCTGCATGAAGGAAGGATCGCGGAGATGGCCACGGGTGAAGGAAAGACCCTGGTTGCAACGCTCCCCGCGTATCTCAACGCCCTTCTGGGGAAGGGCGTACACGTGGTCACCGTCAACGACTATCTTGCCAGAAGGGACCGGGATTGGATGGGGCCGGTATATGAATTCCTGGGCTTAACCGTCGGGGTCATCCAGCATGACATCTCCGATGAGGAGCGGCGGGCAGGGTATGCCTGCGATATAACCTACGGGACGAATAACGAATTCGGGTTCGATTACCTCAGGGATAACATGAAGTACAGTATCCAGGACCTGGTGCAGCGGCCTTTTTTCTACGCCATCGTTGACGAGGTCGATTCCATACTTGTGGATGAAGCGCGCACGCCGCTGATCATCTCCGGCCCGGCAGAGGAATCCACCGATAAATACTATTCCGCGCGCAAGATCGCGGACCAGTTGCGCGGCCGCAGGATCACCGAAAAGGACGAGATAGACGCCAAATATAAAGGCCAGGACCTTTCAAAGGGTTTTGATTACCTGGCCGATGAAAAAGCAAAGACGATAGCCCTGAACGAAGAAGGGGAAGCCAAGGCTGCCAGGCTTTGGGGCATCGAGAGCCTGCATACCCTGGAGACCATGGAGTACCGCCACCACATTATCCAGGCGCTCAGGGCCAAGGAATTCTTTGCCCGCGACGTGGACTAC
>JAQTNB010000228.1 GCA_028714055.1 Candidatus Omnitrophota bacterium | reverse complement strand
TAAAATACATGTCCAGCGCCTGCCGGCAGCGAAGGCAGGTGGTAACGTGCGCCAAGACGCCTCTCTGCTCCCTCTCGGGGAGCCTGCCTTCCGCGAGGCAGGCGATCGACTCTTCATCGGGATGGATGCGGTGAGATTTACGGTGTTCCGTTCTCCAGTTCCGGTAGGTCATGGCGGCAACCCCTTCCAATACCTTGTCTTTTCGTGCATGTTTCCCCTGCATAAATAGACGCCCCCTCCCTAGAAATCTAACTCAAAACCTTTCTTCTTGAAACAGTCCTTGAGCTTCTCCAGGATCCTGGCTTTGCGCATGTCAATGGCGCCCCGCGAAACCCCGAGCACGTCTTTTACCCGCTCAAGGCTCAGGCCCATATCCAGGTGCAGCTCAAGAAGGTGCCTTTCTTCTGCCTTAAGCTTATCAATGCATCCGCGCAAGCCTTTGAGCTTCTCCTGCTGCGAGAGGAGCTCAAGCGCCGGGGGCGCAAAGCTTTTAAGCGTATCTATCAGGCTTAATTCGTTTTCCCGCTCTTCGTCAAGCGAGACAGCTGGTTTTTGCCTGCGCAGATAATCGATCGTGGCATTGATGGATACGATCCGCAGCCAGCTTGCCAGGCTGCAGCCGTTCTTGCCTTTATACGCCCGGAGTTTCCTGCAGTTGTCTTTCAGGAGCGCGCAGAATATCTCCTGGAAGATATCTTCGGTGTGGGTGACAAAAGAGGCGGGGTTCAGGCCTTGTACTTTAAGGACGCTGTAGATATAGTTATAGACCAGGCGGGAATATCGGTCGATGAACTCGTTCCAGGCAAGCTTGTCCCCTTTGATGCAGCGCTGGACAAACTCCAGGTCTTGCATAATGCAGTAATTATATCACCGCAAAGCGGTCCTGGCAACTTAAAAAAGGGCGCCCCGCAGAGAGTCAAAGCTCCCTGAAGGCGCCCTTTTTCTTAAAAAAACGCTTATTTAAACAGCGTATTACCCAGGATAAACGACGCAAAGACGATGGAAACCATGGACATAAGCTTGATCAGGATGTTCAGGCTCGGCCCCGATGTGTCCTTAAAAGGGTCTCCGACCGTATCACCTACGACGCCTGCTTTGTGCGCGTTTGAGCCTTTTCCTCCGTGATGGCCTTCCTCGATATACTTCTTGGCGTTATCCCAGGCGCCTCCGGAATTTGCCATCATCACCGCCAGCACAAAGCCGGAAACAGTCGCGCCCGTAAGAAGCCCGCCCACTGCTTCCACTCCGATAAATATCCCTACCAATATCGGCGCGGCGATCGCCAAAAGCGAGGGGGCGATCATCTCTTTTTGCGCCGCACCGGTTGCGATAGTAACACACCGCGCGTAATCGGGCTTGGACTTGCCTTCCATCAGGCCGGTGATCTCTTTGAACTGCCTGCGCACTTCCACGACGATCTTACCCGCGGCCCTTCCTACGGCACGCATGGTCAACGAACAGAAAAGGAACGGCAGCATCCCTCCGATAAAAAGACCCACCAACACGGTCGGGTCCATCAGGCTTGAGGTGAGCTCCTTTCCATACAAGGCTACCTGGTCTTTAAACGCCGCGATCAGCGCGAGCGCGGTAAGGGCGGCAGAACCGATGGCAAAGCCTTTACCCGTTGCCGCGGTGGTATTCCCTAAAGAATCCAGGGCATCGGTCCTTTTCCTGACTTCCGGAGGAAGGTGCGACATCTCGGCATTACCTCCGGCATTGTCCGCGACCGGGCCGTAGGCATCCGTTGCCAGCGTGATCCCCAAGGTTGAAAGCATGCCTACCGCGGAGATCCCGATACCGTAAAGCCCCGCGCCGTAGTTATGCGCTCCGCCGGAAAGAAAGAAACTGAGCAAAACCGCGATACCGACCACGATAACCGGTATGGCTGTCGACATCATCCCTACCGCTATCCCTCCGATTATGACCGTTGCCGGTCCGGTAAGGGAAGCCTCGGCAATGGAGCGGGTCGGCTTAAAGGTGCTTGAGGTATAGTATTCGGTGGCGATCCCGATCACGTTCCCTGCCACAAGGCCGGCAAGGACCGACCAATAGATCCCCATATGCTCCACACCTAAAGTAGTGCGGATAAGAAAATACGATACCACGGCAACGATGAATGAGCTGGCATACACGCCTTTTCTCAATGCGGCCAATAAAACACCTTGGCTTGCCTCCTCCCGGCTCTTGACGAAAAACGTCCCGATAATGGATGCCAGCACGCCGACCGCGGCCATGACCATGGGAACGGTAACGCCCTTGAGCCCCAGGCCTGCCGCTACGCCTAAAGCAGAGGTCGCCACGATCGAGCCGACATACGATTCATACAGGTCTGCCCCCATGCCTGCCACGTCGCCGACGTTATCTCCGACGTTATCGGCAATGACCGCGGGGTTGCGCGGGTCATCTTCGGGGATGCCTGCCTCGACTTTACCGACAAGGTCGGCTCCGACATCCGCCGCCTTGGTAAAAATGCCTCCTCCGATCCTGGCAAAGAGCGCCTGGGAACTCGCGCCCATGCCAAAACAAAGCATGGTGGGAGTGATGGCGGTGAGCTTATCCCCTCCGATAGGAAGCGGATTAGACGAGTAATA
>JAQTNB010000227.1 GCA_028714055.1 Candidatus Omnitrophota bacterium | reverse complement strand
CATAATAATTTTGTCCGCCATCGG
This sequence comes from Candidatus Omnitrophota bacterium, assembly GCA_028714055.1. Lineage (GTDB taxonomy): Bacteria > Omnitrophota > Gorgyraeia > Gygaellales > Profunditerraquicolaceae > JAQTNB01. The sequence goes on along the minus strand of JAQTNB010000227.1, from coordinate 2,584 downwards.
CCTCCCTCCTTGCGCGCGCAAAGGCATAGCTTGCACCCGACAATAAGATCAGCAAAAAGGCGACGCCCGCATAGGCCGCCACGGAAGGCCTGGGGAAAAGGAAAAACAGGGACCTCTGATAATAGTATTTCAGGTTTTCCAGGATATGCGGGCCCCAGGCATCGATGCGCCACCCCGGAGAAACGATGACCGGGAAGGCCGCCGCCAGGAGTATCAGAAGATGAAAACGCAGGGCATACAGGACCTGCCGGAGGGGCCGTATCCTGTCTTCCTGCGGGGCAAAAAGAGCATACGCGCAAAGCACAAAAGGCAGCACCGCGGCAGATGCCTTGGTAAGCAGCGCCAGCAGGAAAAATAACGCCGAAAGCCCGTATCTTCTTTTGACGAACATGATAAAGGACGAACAAAAGAAAAGGACCACCCCGGCCTCGCAGAATCCCGAAATGAACGAAACAACCGGAAAGATATGGATCTTTGCCGTCGTGGCAAACAGGATCCCGGCTGCGCAGGCCAGAAGCTTATCTTTGAGTATGTGCCGCGCGATGCGCGTAATGAGCAGTGCGTTTGCAAAGACCATTGCCAGGGTCGCCAGGCGGAATACGACGGGCTTAAGCCCTGCAAGGTTATAGAGGACGATCGAAAGCAGCGATGGGAGCGGGCAATACGATGCGGCGACGTGATAGGTAAGGACGAAACGCTTTACCGAGGCGGCCAGGCCGTGCTGCAGGTAAAAATGCAGGTAAAGCCAGTCATCGGCGACAAAAGGATATCGCAGCAGGGGCCAGTATACGCAGCCGATCGAGACTGCCAGCAGCCCCCAAAAACCGAACTTTTTTAGTCCCCGGTTGAAACGGAATTTGAAAACTTGCATCTTCAGATCCGTTATGTCTGCTTAAAAGCGGCGGAACTTTTTGTGTTTTTGACGCTGCTGAAACGGTTTGTGGCCTCTGTGCGGCTGAACGGGTGCAGATGAAGATTCGACAAATTCTTCCGTAGGAAACTCCGGGTGCTTTGCTACGGGAAGGCTTGACCTGATAAGTTTTTCTATATTGCGGACATCGCGGCGCTGATCGGGCGTGGCAAAGGAGATCGCGTGCCCCCGGCACCCTGCCCGGGCAGTGCGGCCGATACGGTGAACATAGTTTTCCGCGTCTTCCGGAAGGTCGTAATTGACGACCAGTTCGATACCCGTCACATCGATACCCCGGGAGGCGATGTCGGTGGCGACCAGGACCTTGTATCTTCCGGATTTAAAGCCGTCGAGCGCTTCGCGCCGCTGGGTCAACGAGCGGTTCGAATGGATCTCCGCGACTTTGTGCCCCATCCCGCGGATGAGCACGGTGATCTTGCGCGCGTTATGCTTGGTACGGGAGAACAAAAGGACGGAGCCGTGATATTGCGCCAGCAATTTGGAGAGGAGCCTGATCTTGGCTTCTTTCTTGACGATAAACAACTCTTGCGTCACCTTTTCGACCGTCGTTCCCGGCGGAGCGATCTCGACGGAAACCGGCAGCTTCATATGCGCGGCGGCCATCTGCATGATCTCTTTGGGCATGGTAGCCGAAAAAAGCATCGTCTGCCTGTCCTTCGGCAGGAAACGCAGGATCTTGGAGATCTGGGGGGCAAACCCCATGTCCAGCATGCGGTCGGCCTCATCCAGCACCAGCATCGTCACGTTATCCGTGACGAAATTCCACTGGCTCATGTGGTCCAGAAGCCTGCCGGGAGTGGCGATGACAATGCGGGGGTCCCGGCGCAATGCCTGGACCTGCCCGAACATGGGCGCCCCTCCGATAAGACAGGCGGTCTTCATCCCGAACGGATACACCAGCCCCTGAAAAGCTTCGTCGATCTGGATCGCCAATTCGCGCGTCGGCGCCAGAACCAGGCCTACGCCCTCTTTCTGCGCAAGGCGCTGCACCATCGGGATGGCAAAAGAATGGGTCTTGCCGGTCCCGGTCTGCGCGATGCCGATGACATCCTTGCCTTCGATCGCCAGGGGGATCGACTTAAGCTGGATCGGCGTCGGGACCCTGAACTTAAGATGCTCAAGGGTCTCCAGGATCTTGGGGACGATCCCCATTCCGTAGAAGCTCCGCTCGGATTGCGTATTCGCGGAAGAAACGGTTCCGGTATTCGTTATTTTGTGCGTCATCCTAATCTTGAGGCTTTCTGTCGGTGCTCCGGGGAAACCTGCCCCAGGCGGACATGGACATGGGACACCGCCATATCCCTCTGGCCGAGATGGACATGACAGTATTCCTCATGGTTATAGATGCTTAAGGTGTGCGTGCAATGGGGAAACTTGCATTTTCTGCCTTTATGTGAAGTCTTTACTTTTTTAATGAGCCCTCCCTTATGCCGCTGCGACCGGTTTTACGTTGATGGCGCGCGGGCCTTTGGGTGATTTTTCGATATCGAACTCTACTTCCTGGCTGTCGTGTAAATCGTCGAATTTCGCGTCGACGAGGCTCGACTGATGGAAAAAAACTTCCCTGCCGTCCGTATCGCTGATAAACCCGAACCCTCTATCCTTGACCAGTTTCTTAATCGTGCCTTTATGCATGCTTCCTCCTCCTTGTCT
>JAQTNB010000226.1 GCA_028714055.1 Candidatus Omnitrophota bacterium | reverse complement strand
CATACTCCCCGACACCCAAAGCACAAATGCCGGCACGATAATGCAGGCAAGGGCGATCCAGATGCGCTTGACGATCTTTTTATTACGCAGCAACTTGAGCATATTTTACTCCTTGGTATCAGGCACGTTGGGAACCATTATAGTCGAAATCGCGCCCTTTTCAATGAAAAATGTTTTTGTTTTCTCTTTACAAAATAATTTAAAGTCGCTATAATAAATGCCCGTTACTCAAAAAAGCAAGGAAGGCTATGATGAAACGCCCAAAAGGCAGTGAAAAGAAAAAGGTTTTGAAGCTCGGTTTGCCCAAGGGAAGCCTTCAGGAGGCCACGTTTAAAATATTCAGGAAGGCCGGCTTTAACGTTTCTCTTTCTTCGGAGCGGTCGTATTTTCCTTCGGTCGATGATCCTGAGATTGAAGCGGTGCTCTTGCGCGCGCAGGAGATGTCCCGTTACGTAGAAGACGGGGCGCTTGATTGCGGCATTACCGGTAACGACTGGGTCCTGGAAAATGAATCCCGGGTAGTGACGGTTACGGACCTGGTATATGCCAAGCAAAGCCTGAATAGGGTCAGGTGGGTGCTGGCAGTCCCGGAAAGCTCATCGATCAAGACGGTCAAGGACCTCGAGGGCAGGCGCATCGCGACGGAACTTGTCAATGTCACGCGCCGGTATTTTAAAGAGCACAAGGTGGGCGTGGAAGTGGAATTCAGCTGGGGGGCTACTGAAGTCAAGGTGAGCGCCGGCCTGGTTGATGCAATCGTAGAATTGACCGAGACCGGCCGGAGCCTTAGGGCCAATAAGCTGCGCGAGATGTTGACGATCGTCGAGTCCACGACCCAATTTGTCGCAAATAAAGATTCATACAAGAATCCCTGGAAAAGGGCAAAGATGGAACAGGTCGCGCTCCTCTTGCAGGGGGCGATTTCCGCCGAGGCGAAAGTCGGCTTAAAGATGAATGTCAGGAAGCAGGACATACAAAAGGTCATTGCCCGCCTGCCGGCATTGAAAAGGCCGACCGTTTCAGGGCTTTCGGACGACGGGTGGTTTGCCGTCGAGACGATTATCGACGAAAAGATCGTGCGGGTGCTCATCCCGCAGCTTAAAGAAGCCGGAGCCCAGGGAATTATCGAGTATCCGTTGAACAAGGTGATATACTAATCCGTACAGGAGGCAGAAGGATGCCTTGTGGCAGAAAGAGAAAAAGAAGGAAGATTCGCACGCATAAAAGAAAGAAGATGCGTCGCCGCCTCCGTCATCTCAAGAAGAGAAACTGGGGTTAATCGGCAACCGTTTGTGACCCGCATCTTTCGGCGCATTTCATGAGCCCAGCATGCAAGAGAATGGCAGGGCAGGTTTGTTGTGCCCTGGCGTTAAGTTTTCTTTTGACAGGCGGCAGAGCCTTTGCTTTTGAAGGCAAGGCTTCCGCTGCGTTGAGCCACTACATCATGGCCCAGGTTTACGAAGCCTTGGGAGATACCGGGACGGCGATCGAGGAATACCGCCTGGCTGCCCGGCTGGACAAGAAAAACACCGTGATCCGGCTCAATCTTGCGGCCGGTTATATAAAGAACAACGACCTCAAAAGCGCAATCGAAGAGCTTAATGTCGTTACCGCATTAGACCCCGGGACAGTTGAAGCGCATGCTTTGCTTGCACTCCTGTATTCCTTCCGTAACGAAACAGACAAGGCAAGCAGCGAATACGAGATCGCCCTCAAGAATGCCTCCAAGCTTGACCCTAAGAATATCGAGATTTATAAAAGCCTGGGGAAGATGTACCTTCAGCAGAAGAGGTTTGCGGATGCCGAGAAAGCTTACCGGCTGACCTTGGAGCTGTCGCCCGGGGATGCGGAATCGCATTTTTACCTGGGGAATATTTACGAAATGACCGGTAGGGCCGCGGAGGTAGAAACCGAACTTACAGAAGCCCTCGCCCTGCAGCCGGAATACCCCGAGGCCCTTAATTACTTGGGGTATTTTTACGTCGAGCGCGGCAAGCGCCTTGATGCCGCCGAGGTAATGATAAAAAAAGCCTTGGAGCTGGAGCCTGAGAACGCCGCGTATATCGATAGCTTGGGATGGCTTTATTTTAAGCAAGGCAAAGTCGAGGAAGCGGTGGGAGAGCTTGAGCGGGCGGCAAAACTCCTTGATGACCCGGTGATTTTTGACCACCTGGGAGAAGCATATTACCGGATCGGCGAGGTTCAGAAAGCCAGGGTGAGCTGGGAAAGATCTCTGGAACTTGATTCGGGGCAGGATGAAATTAAGCAGAAATTAGAGAGGCTGGATACAAAATGACCGAGTTACGCGAGCTTCAGGAAAAAGCAAAACAGATCCGCAGGCTTATTGTGCAGATGCTTGCCAAGGCCGGTTCCGGCCACCCGGGAGGGAGTCTTTCATCGGCCGACCTGATAACCGCGCTTTTCTTTTCGGTTTTACGCCATAACCCCAAAGAGCCGTCTTGGCCGCAGCGCGACCGTTTCCATATGTCCAAAGGCCACTGTTGTCCTTTGTGGTATGCCGTACTTGCCGAATCCGGGTATTTTCCCCTGGAGCGCCTTTCTACCCTTCGTCAGATGGGGTCGATGCTGCAGGGGCATCCGGACAGGCGTACGCCCGG
>JAQTNB010000225.1 GCA_028714055.1 Candidatus Omnitrophota bacterium | reverse complement strand
TGACGGCGCAGGGTCGGTGTTTACCAGGGTCTCGCGGTTTTTAGACGAAGGAAACATACTGGGAAAATTCGTGGAGACCGAAAGCGCCGGCGCCGAAGATTTCCCCGATATTTCTTTGGAGGAGATCCTTGGGGATCACCCCAGGCAAGACCAGGATTTCCTGGATACGATGAGAGAATATTTTCGCCCGTAAGGGAGATACTTTTATCATAGCGGGGCCGATTCTATGGTATAATACTCCTTTAAGGAGCATGAGGAGCAACGCCGAGCGGGATCGGCTCAGATAAAAGGAGAAAAACTTGGCACGAGAAAACTATTCGTTTAAAAAGCATCAGAGGGAGATGGCGCAGAAAAAGAAAAGAGAACAAAAGCTGTTAAACAAGCTGGCTAAGAAGAACCTTCAGGCCGGTACGGCCCAAGAGCAGGTTCCGACAGCCTAACAAGGGAGGTAGCATGGGGTTTCAAGGAGGCGGTGGGTTTGGCGGTGGAGGATTTGGCGGCGGTCCGCGGGAAATGCACAAGGCGATTTGCTCTGAATGTAAGAAGGAATGCGAAGTTCCGTTCAAACCCAGAGAAGACCGTCCGGTATACTGCAGGGATTGCTTTTCAAAGCGTAAGAACGAAGGCCGTTAAATGGATATCGATTGCTTGAAGTGCGAGCAAAAGAGCGCCTGCTGCGGATTCGGGGCATGGGTGGATCTGGATGAGGCAAAGAAAATACTCGCTCTCGGGTTAGCGGGCGATTTTTATCATCTTGAGAAAGACGATAATTATCCTTCCGGGTACCGGGTCGGGACGAGCTATGAAGACAATAGTTGCTCTTTCCTTACTCCGGAGGGCCTGTGTTCTATTCATCAGGTTGACTATAACTTAAAGCCTGCGCACTGCAAGGAATTCCCCTACGAAGACGGCAAATTATCCCCGTTTGCAGACGTGTTATGTTCGGTGGTAAAATCAAGGAAAGCTAAAGAAGCCGTTTCGCCTTAAGCCGTTCCCGGGTTATCTCTTCTGTGATTAAGCAGCGGTCGGGTTTTTGTGCACTGCTGAAAAGGAGGGAAAAATGAAGGCGTATTGCGCTGAGTTTTTCGGGACATTCTGGCTGGTCCTCGGAGGTTGCGGGAGCGCGGTCCTTGCCGCGGCATTCCCGGGTTTCGGCATCGGGTTTGCCGGTGTTGCCCTGGCATTCGGCCTGACCGTATTGACCATGGCATACGCGATCGGCCATATCTCAGGCTGCCATCTCAATCCGGCGGTTTCCATCGGTTTATGGGCCGGCGGGCGTTTCCCGGGAAGCAAGCTTGTGCCGTACATCATTGCCCAGGTCATCGGCGGTATTGCCGCCGCAGGCGTTCTCTACGTCATCGCTTCGGGCCAGGCAGGTTTCAGCCTTTCTTCGGGGTTTGCCTCCAACGGCTATGGCGCCCATTCTCCGGGCGGCTATTCATTGTTGGCGGCGCTGGTCACGGAAATAGTCATGACCATGATCTTTCTGTTCATCATCCTGGGCGCGACCGATAAGCGGGCTCCGCAGGGCTTTGCTCCGATCGCCATCGGTTTAGGCCTGACGTTGATCCATCTGATCAGCATCCCCGTTACCAATACGTCGGTGAACCCGGCACGCAGCACGGGAGTCGCGCTCTTTGCCGGTGATTGGGCGGTTGCGCAGCTTTGGTTGTTCTGGGTGGCTCCGATAGCCGGCGCTTTGATCGGCGCGGCCGTATACCGTTTCGTAGGCAGGGGAGCGGAATAACAGCGCTTCCGACCAGGGGGTAACAAGAGCTGCTTGGCAACATCATATGCAAAAAAAGATAGTTAATTTTCTGAATAAGGATATCTGGCGGATACGCCTGAAGGACGTTCCTCAGAAACGCTCCTTTTTTATAAGGACACTCAGGATAATCCTGTTATCGCTGCGCCGTTTCAATGAAGACAAGTGTTCTCTGAGCGCATCCGCCTTGACATTCTACAGCCTGCTTTCCATCGTGCCCGTGCTTGCCATGATCTTCGGCATAGCCAAAGGCTTTGGCCTTGATGCGATGCTTGAGAAACAGCTGCTGGAGAAGATCCCCGCCCAGGACGAAATAATCACCAACATAATGAATTTCTCGCATTCCCTGCTCGAGAACACAAAAGGCGGCCTTATCGCCGGGGTGGGTGTTGCGCTTTTGTTCTGGACCGTCATCAAGGTGCTGGGTGACGTCGAGCGGTCTTTCAACGATATCTGGGGTATCAAGAACATGCGCAGCCTTATGCGCAGGTTCGCGGATTATCTTTCGGTGATGCTCATCTGCCCCGTATTGCTGATCCTGGCAAGCAGCGCCACGGTTTTTATCAATACTCAGGCAAAGATGCTGACCCAGAAGATCTCCGTGTTAGGGGCGTTTGCTCCCACGGTGTATTTTTTACTCGATCTTTTGCCTTACACCGTCATGTGGGCGGTTTTTACATTTCTTTACATCTTCATTCCCAACACGAAGGTCAATTTTAAATCCGGTATTCTTGCGGGCATAGTCGCGGGCACGATTTATCAGGTTATGCAGTGGGTATACGTTCATTTTCAGATAGGCGTGGCAAATTATAATGCCATATACGGCAGCTTTGCCGCCTTGCCTTTGTTCCTGGTATGGCTGCAGCTCAGCTGGAGGGTCGTGCTCCTGGGAGCGGAAATTTCTTTTGCCCA
>JAQTNB010000224.1 GCA_028714055.1 Candidatus Omnitrophota bacterium | reverse complement strand
GGGTAAGAAAACGGAAGAACGAACGCATGCCGGAAAGCCTGCGCGCAACGCTGCGCGCGGAAAGGTTGCGCTCCTTAAGGAGCGCCAGGTACTTTCTGAGGGTCAGGTAATCCACGCCCTCGATCTTCTGTTCCCCGAGAAACTTAAAGAAATCCTCCAGGTCCAGGCGGTAGTTAAGCAGCGTATGCGGCGAATAATTACGCTCGATTTCAAGGTAACGCAGGAATTTCTCTATGTGACGGTCCATAAGAGAAAGATAGCTTTATCCTTTAAGCCTGTTCTTCCGGGAGCTTGGTGGTGATAAAGGTGCATTTGGGGTAGGTGCTGCAACCGTAGAAAGGACCCCTGCGGGAACGCCGCTCTACCAGCTCCCCGGCGCAGCCTGGCTGCGGGCACTTTATCCCCGTGGTAATGGACTTGGAAAATTTGCATTCGGGGAACCCCGAGCAGCTCAGGAATTTCCCCTTGCGCCCCCACTTGATCACCATGGGCTTGCCGCAGAGCTCGCATACCTCATCGGTGGTGATGACCTCTTTTTTTATGTTGCTGTGGGCGAATTCGATGCTCGTCTTAAAAGGCTGGTAGAAATCTTCCAGGACCTTCATCCTGTCGATCTTGCCTTCTTCGATCTGGTCGAGCTCTTCCTCCATCAGGGCGGTAAATTTTACGTCCATTACTTTCGGGAAATATTCCACCAGCAGGTCGCAGACCTTGCATCCCAGCTCCGTAGGCTCAAAATACCCTTTGATCCGGTGGACGTAGCCCCGGGTGACAAGGGTGGAGATGATCGGTACATACGTCGAAGGCCTGCCGATCCCTTCCTCTTCAAGGATCTTGACGATCGAGCTGTCCGAGAAACGGGCCGGGGGCTTGGTAAAATGCTGCGACGGGTCGATGTTCACGAGCTTAAGCGCCTGGCCTTCCGTGAGAGCGGGAAGCTCGGGTTTTGCCTCGGCGCCGTTTTCTTTCTGGCGGTTGTAGACCGCGGTAAAGCCATCGAAGATCATGGTGGTGCCGGAGGCGTTCAGCACGTATTTGCCTCCCTGGACCGCGACCGAAACGACCAGGGACCGGGCTGGGGTCATCTGGCTTGCCACAAACCTGCGGTAAATAAGCTCGTAGAGTTTATACTGGTCGGGCTGCAGGAACTTCTCCAGGCTCTCCGCGGGCCTCATGATCAAACTCGGGCGGATCGCTTCGTGCGCTGCCTGGACGAGTTTTTTTACCTTGTAGGTATTCGGCGTTTCCGGAAGGTGTTCCGGAGAGAACAAGCTTGAGATCAGATTACGCACTTCCTTGATCGCCTCCGGGGCGACTTGGGTGGAATCGGTGCGCATATAGGTGATAAGGCCGACCGGGCTTTCTTCGCCGATATCGATACCTTCGTAAAGCTGCTGGGCAAGAAGCATGGTCTTCTTGGCATTGAACTTAAGCTTATTGAACGCTTCCTGCTGCAGGGTGCTGGTAGTAAACGGAGGGTCGGGATAGCGTTTTTTCTCGCTCTGCTTGACGGACTTGACGCTGAACTCCTGTTTGCGCAGGTCTTCGGCAAGAAGGCTTGCTTCTTCGCCGTTACGTATCTCGGCCTTTTGTTCGCCGATCTTTTCCAGCTTTGCCGTAAAAGACGCCCCCTCTGAAGCCTCAAATAAGGCCTGGACCTCCCAGTATTCCTGGGGCACGAATTTCTGGATCTCGCGCTCGCGCTCTATGATCAGGCGCAGGGCGACGGATTGCACGCGGCCGGCGCTTAATCCGCGGGTGATCTTTTTCCAGAGCAGAGGGCTCAGGAAATACCCCACCAGCCTGTCAAGCACCCTGCGGCCGATCTGCGCCTCGATCATATTCAGGTCGAATTCGCGCGGGTTGGCAAAAGAATCCTTGATCGCCGTTGGCGTGATCTCATGAAAAACCACGCGCAAGACCTTACGGTCCTTAAAGAGCTTTTCCTTAATATTCCAACCGATAGCCTCGCCTTCCCGGTCAGGGTCGGTGGCCATATAGATGTTCTCGATATCCTTGGCCTCTTTTTTCAGGGCGGTAAGCACTTTCCTGCGCTGGCTGATCACCACGTAGCGCGGGGCAAAACCCTGCTCGATATCCACCCCGAGCTCGGTCTTCGGCAAATCGATAATATGCCCCATGGAGGAATACACGGAAAAACTTCCCCCCAGTATCTTACCGATGGTCTTTGCCTTTGTCGGCGATTCTACAATGACGAGGTTTTTATTCTTCATGGGTGCTCTTCACAAACAGTTTGCCGGGAAGCTGCTTTATATGCCTGCGGATCTCAAGGTCCGCCAGGATCCGGTATGCTGCCGCCCCGTACGCCTGGGCCTTGCCCAGGATTTCATCGAGGCAAACCGGGGTTTTGCCTATTAACCCGCGGATAAACCGCTCGCCTTCGCTGCGGGCCCCGCTCCGGGGGCTTTGCGGCCTGACGGTTTTACCACCTATCTTATCTGCGTATGCGGGATTGGTCAAGGGGATATTCAATTCCGTGATTATCTCTTCCGCGCAGGAAACGAGCTTTGCCCCCTGCTTGATAAGCTCATGCGTCCCGAACGAAGTGCTGGAATCGATCTTTCCCGGCAGGGCAAAGACTTCCCTTCCCTGCTCAAGCGCGCAATCCGCGGTGATGAGCGCTCCGCTGTTTTGAGCGGCCTCCACCACCAGCACTCCCAGCGAAAGGCCGCTGATGATGC
>JAQTNB010000223.1 GCA_028714055.1 Candidatus Omnitrophota bacterium | reverse complement strand
TCGTTTTTCTTCTCCAACAGCAAGCGCACATTGGCGATCGCACGCTCAAAAGAGCCTCCCCGGCGGTACGCTGCATACGACTCCTGGCTTGTCCCGTCGATGGAAGCGGTGATCTCAAAAAGCCCTCCCCTAATCAATGCTTCGGCTAAAGGCGCGTCCAGGCTATTGAAATGCGAATGGATGACCGTATGGATACCTTTGGCTGAAGCGCAGGCGACCATCCGGGCGATATCCGGGTTCATCAGCGGCTCTCCCCAGTTAAAAAGCATAAGGGTATCCAGATACGGCTCAAAATGCCCGGTGATCCTTTGAAAATTCTCCATGCTGAGCAGTTCCCGGGAAAAATTAAAATCGTTCTTTGACTGCGGGCAAAAACAACAGCGCAAAGAACACGCCGCGCCAGGCTCAACAATAAGGGTGCTGGGCATCCCCAACACAAAGGTCGAATGGGCTTTCAGCTGCTGCCCGAGAAGAGCATAATTATGCGTTTTGTTGTACGGCAGCTTCATAACTCCTCGCCAGGCGCATCCGTGCCGCCGGACAACCGGGCGACAAGCGCTTCGTTTTGCGTCAGGCAGTCAAAGACCCCTTCAGAAAGAATGCGCTGCCCTTCCCGCGTCAAATGAAAATTGTACGGCCGGGTATCGTCCAAAAAACACACTCCCGCATGCGGCGTGCGGTCTTTAAAAAAGGAATAGATATCAAATTGCCATCCTTGCCGCGGCGGGACGTATCGGGTATCGGTAAAAACCTCTCCGGTGCGGCGGTCGTAAAATGCCGGGTGTACCACCAAGAGTATCCCGATACCGCGCTCTGCGGCACACTCGATCATCAGTTTAAGGTTACGATGATAATTATACGGCGAAACCCGGCTGACCCCCATGACGTTGTCGGGAGGATACCGCAGGCGCAACGCCACCCTGTTGAGCAATTTGTAGCACTGAAACCGATACACAAGATTCTCCAGGTCCGCAAACCAGCGCGGAGCCCTGATAACGTCTTTATCCTGCCGGTAGGCGCCCGCCCTGTCGTTTACTCCATAATAGACGATGATGAGGTCCGGACTATAGCCGAGGATCTTCTTCTCCAACTGCATCAACCCCTGGAATGACGTATATCCGGGAACCCCTGCGTTAATCACCTCGATTTTTTTATCTTTAAACCGCTCCGCCAGGAGGTATTCCAGCATATTCGGGTAGGTTTCATCGATAGGAACCGGCCATCCGAACGTGATGGAATCCCCCATGCACACGACCCTGAAAACCCCCGTTTCTTTATCGGGGGAAAAATCCCTATCCCGGAACCCTTCGGAATTGGTTTCTTCCGTGGCAGGAGCCATTCTCCAAAAAAGGTCGCTGTCTTTCATAAAAAGCGTGGGGTATTCCAACGCTGCGTTCCCGGCGATACCGGGACTTACCTGTCCGTGCTTTAATTCGAGGATGGAATTCAAGACACGAGCTGCGCCTTCCAGTAAAAGCAGGCTTACCGCAACGCTTAACAGCAAAAGCAATGCCCCGGCCACCGGTTTTTTCATCGGCGCGCAAACAATGTTATCGCCGGCCCGTGTTCATGACGCTCTTTTGAGACCACGTCAATATGCCTGAAACCGGCGTCATTGATCAACGCAAGCAACTGGTCTTCGAAAAGCCAGAAGGAGCGCGGGGAAAGACCGGACGTATAGTGCTCGGTGTCTTCCAATACGAATTTTCCCTTATAGACCCTTGAGGTATGAGAAACCTCTCCTTCCGGAGTTACGGGATATTCCTGCGTCGCGTAATGGGACCAGACAAAAAGCGACCGGGCAAGCTCCCCGATACGGTAAAGGGTCTCGGCGGGGTTTTCCAGGTGATAGAGCACGCCGAGCGCAAGACAAAGGTCAAATTCTCCCTCCAGCGCCCCAAGCACATCCTTAAAATCCCCCAGGAGAAACCGGCAGGTATCCAGGCCGAACGCATTCTTGACAACCAGGGATTTGAGGAAATTATCTTTTCTTCCTTCGACTGCAAGCACCTCCCGTGCGCCCAGGGATTCCAGCATATAGGAATGCACCCCTTCCATGCTGCCGAGCTCCAGGATACGCAGGCCCTTAAGGTCGAGCCTGCGGGAAAGTTCGGCTATGCGCGGTTCCGGACTTAAAGCGGTCGAGCCTGCGCGCAGGCGCGCAGGCGCCTCTTGAAAGGGGAAATAACAATGCCATTTCTGCCACAATTTAAAACCGAACATATTCGGCTCGTTCATACAGCACCTCTCTTTTTCCTGCCGAAAAGCTTTTCCTGCTGCAGCATCTCGGAAAACTCGATGAATTCATCGCGGTATGCGCACCACTGCAGACATGGAGCGGCACACCTGCGGATAAGCTTTCTGCACGCGCGCGCCTTGCGGGAAAGCCACAAGCCCCGCAGGGGATCGACAGACACATCCCCAAAAGTAGCTTCGTATTTATTCTGGTTGACGCAAAAATAGAGCTTTCCCTCCTGGACGATCTGCACGCGGTTGAATCCGGCATAGCACGGCAGAGACTGGGATTTAAGGGTCCCGCGGAAATATTGTTTTATTAATTCCAAATGCCGGGTGCTGTTTGCGATAAAGTTAAAATTTTCGGGGCTTTGCATTTTATAATCGACCAGCTGGTTGAGCATTTCATCCAGCTCGGCGTAACGGGAAGGAGGGATAAAGACCGAAGAATTAAAATCAACGCGGGTCTGATC
>JAQTNB010000222.1 GCA_028714055.1 Candidatus Omnitrophota bacterium | reverse complement strand
AAAAACCATCGGTTTTCTCACGATGGCTCTCCCTACCGCAACGCGCTGCCTCTCACCTCCGGAAAGCTCGCGCGGCCGGCGGTGCAAGAGTTGCTTTATCCCGAGGATCTCGGCGGCCTCACTGACGCGCTGTCCAATCTCAGTTTTTGGGTAACGACGAAGTTTTAGACCAAAGGCCATGTTCTCAAAAACGGTCATGTGGGGATACAAGGCGTAATTCTGGAAGACCATCGCGATATCGCGGTCTTTGGCAGGGACGTCATTGACCCGCTTGTCCCCGATATAGATATCGCCATCGCTGATCTCTTCTAACCCTGCGATCATGCGCAAAGTCGTGGACTTACCGCAACCCGAGGGCCCGACCAGGACCATGAATTCCTTATTTTCAACTCCCAGGCTTATTTTATTGACGACCTGCGCGCCGCCCGTATAGACCTTCGTAACGTTTTTAAGGCTGACTTGTGCCATTGTGCGTTATCCCCTTTTCAAACGTGAATATTTTTATAATTATACTTAAATTGTCAAAGCCTGTCAACTAAGATAATCGATGATTTTACCGAGCGTATCCTTCATCTCTTTGCGATGCACGATCATATCCACCAGGCCATGCTCAAGCACGAACTCCGAACGCTGAAACCCCGGCGGGAGCTTCTGCTTAATGGTCTGCTCGATAACGCGCGGCCCGGTAAAGCCGATCAGGGCCTTCGGCTCGGCGATGATTATATCCCCAAGGGCGGCAAAAGACGCCATTACTCCCGCCATGGTAGGATTGGTAAGTACCGATACAAAAGGGAGTTTTTTCTTATGATGGTAGGAAAGCGCGGCCGACGTCTTTGCCATCTGCATCAGGCTATACATCCCTTCATACATCCGCGCGCCGCCCCCCGAACCGGAGACTATTACCACCGGCAGTTTTTTCTTTGTCGCGGTCTCGATCACGCGCGTAAGCTTTTCCCCGACAACCGAACCCATCGAGCCCATGATAAAGCGGGAATCCGTAACGCCGATAACAAGCTCCCTTCCTCCCAGGGCTCCCGTGCCGGTCACTACCGCGTCTTTGAGGCCCGTGGCAACCTGGTCCTGCTGCAGCTTATCAGGGTAGCTTTTATGCCCTTTAAAGACCAGCGGGTCTCCGGAAACCATCTCCTTGTCGGACTCCTCAAACGTCCCTTCGTCAATAAGCATCCCCATTCGCTCATACGCACCCAGCACGAAATGATACCCGCACTTCGGGCACACCTTAAGGTTCTCTTCGAGGGTCTTGGTGTACAGCACCTCGGAACACTCCTCGCATTTGACCCAGAGGCCGTCGGGGATCTCTTTTTTCCTGAGGCGGACGATTGTATATTTTGGTTTTCCAAAAAGCGCCATGGGATATGCCTTGTTAATCTGCCGTTAGCTAAGCCTGTTAACGACCATCCCGGAAAGTACTTTCGGGTAAAAATACGTCGATTTGGGAGGCATCTTCTCTTCCTTCGCTGCTACCGCCATGATATGCTCTACTTTTACGGGATTGAGGAAAAACGCTATCGCGTCGGGCTCATCATGAATCTTGCGCACCAGCTCTTCTGCATCGGGGCTGAAATATATCCCTGTGCCCTCGTCTGGCCGGATACACGAAGGGTCCTGAAGGATAAGACAGTTCAAAATGGAAACATCCAGCGACCTTAGTTCCGCGGGCTTATCAACCATCACCTTATCCAGGATCTTGACGTTCTTCAGACGCAACAGCCAGAAACGCTGCCGGTAATGCATGCCGATAACATGCTCGCTGCGGCCGGCCTTCTCCAGCATAAAGAAAAACCTGGTTTTATCCTTTACCTCCTCAACCTCAAACCGCTCTTTCAGTTTCTGGGCAAGGAAAGCCGGATCGGGAGGGTCTATAAGCCGCACAAAACGGTGGATCGGCAAGATCGATAGGCCCAGAGGATCGGTATTGGTAAAATACGCCAGGACATAATTAAAGCCTTCTTCCCCTGTCCCGGCGCCCAGGCGCTCCTGCATTTCCCTTCTGTACGCGCAGGCGACTTCGTAACGGTGGTGGCCGTCGGCGATGAATATGCTCTCCGCTTCCATTTTTTGCTTGATCGCCTCCAATGCCCGGGGGTCATCTATCCTCCAGAGCCTGTGCACGGTCTTCTCGTCATCCTTGACTTCGATAAAAGGCCCTGTTTCCCGGGCATACCGTTCGTCGATAAAGCGGATAACGCGTTTTGTATCCTTGAATATGACGAATATCGGGCTTAAATTCGCCTTTACTTCCCTGAGGAGCTTGAGGCGATCAGCCTTAGCTTGGACATGCGTATGTTCGTGGCCGTAGATAACGGATTTCTTATCCTCCAGACACAAACGGGCGATAAAGCCGTAGCGTTTCTTTTTCTCTCCGCGCAGGATGTATTCCTGGACGTAAAAATAGACCGCCGGAGCTTTATCGGCAATGAAGATCTCTTCTGCGGACCATTTCCTGAACAATTCCGCTGAACGCCGGTATTTATCCTCCCCCGGGACGTCTTTCCTTAAAAGGATATGAATAAAGTTATGCGGGCTTAAGGCGTGATAGAAATCCTGGCGCTCCGGAGAGATAACGTCATACGGGGGACATACGACCTTGGAAAGGTCCTGTATCTTTTCTTGATTATAAATGATCGCCTGCAGCGGCTCTATTTTTGCCATAGGTAAAATAAACCTGCGGTAAGTGAACCGATAAAGTCA
>JAQTNB010000221.1 GCA_028714055.1 Candidatus Omnitrophota bacterium | reverse complement strand
ATACTGAAAGAGGGTTCTTGGAATCACTGGTTCCTGGATATTAAACAATATAAATGCGTGCAAAAAAACCATACAGGCAGAGGAAGTCCCGGAGCAATCCCGGGCACTGTCGCGCAACGGTAAACCCTGCGCTTTATTCTCAAAGCAGGGGAGTCCGGTCGACTACCTGTCATGGCAAGTACTCTCGCATGAAGAGAAAGGACGCACCGCAATGAAAAAGATACTTGTATTCTTCATACTGGCAGCACTATGCCTCACCTTTACGGCTTTATACGCAGACGACGTCAGCCTTGAGCGGATCGTGGTCACTCCTTCGCGCATCGCGCAAAGCTACACGGACATCATGCGCACGGTTGATATCATTACCTCCGATGAGATCCAGGCAACGCAAGCCACTGACCTCGGCGAAGCCTTAGGAGCCCTTCCCACGATCAACCTGGCGGAATACGGCGGCCCGGGAGCAACCAAGACGGTCAGGCTGCGCGGTTCAAGCGCCGCGCAGGTGAGCATCCTTATTGACGGCAGGCCGCATAACAGCCCCCGCGACGGAGAAGCGGACATCTCAACCATCCCCCTGGACAATATCGAGCGCATCGAAGTCATGCGCGGCCCGGGATCCAGCCTTTACGGATCAAGCGCAATGGGAGGCACGATCAACATCATCACCAAGAACCCTCCGCGCTCAGGACAGGTGACAGAGCTGGGCACGAGCATCGGCTCCTGGCGCACCTATACCGGATGGGTATCCCACGGAGGCAGGGTCTCGGACCTCGGTTACCGCATCAATGCGGGTTATCAGACATCGGAAGGCTTCAGGGATAATTCCGAGCTTGACGCAAAAGACGCGAGCATAAAATTGGCCTATGAGTTTAATCCGGATAATGTGCTCACCCTCAACAGCGCTTTTTATACCAGCAGAACAGGGACCCCCGGGCCCCTGGGAAGCCCTGACCCTGACGATAAACAAGCCCGGACAAATAACTTCGCAGACCTCCTTTGGAAAGGAGCGGTCAGCGGAGGCCTGGATATTTCAGCACGGCTTTATCGCAGCTATGACCGGCTGGAATTCATGGAGAACTCAGTTCCGACTGCCTGGGATACGGCCTTGGATAAATCCATCCACGCGACAGTATCCGAAGGCCTGGAGCTGCAGCTCAGCAAAGAGCTTGCCGATTCCCTCACCAGCATCCTGGGGGTAAGCTATACCTCCAACAAAAACGACAGCACCAGCACCGCAAAACACAGGTATCTGGTCAGGTCGTGGTTCCTGAATAACAACTGGGACGCCACGGAATCCTTAAGCCTTAACGCGGGCGCGAGGGTGGATGATTATTCCAACTTCGGGAGCGAAACTTCGCCGTCGCTGGGCTTTCTCTATAAGATCAACCGGGCAAACAGGGTACGCGGGATCTATAGCCGCTCTTTTCGCGCTCCGACCTTTAACGACCTCTTCTGGCCAAACCAGGGATGGGCGATAGGAAACCCGCTGCTTAAGCCGGAAAAAGGCACCACCTGGGAGGCAGGCTTCACCAGCGATATTACCCCCGCGATCACCTGTGACCTGAGCTATTACCGGAGCAAGTATACGGACCTTATAAACTGGGCGCCCGATGAAACAGGCTGGGTTTGGACGCCGACCAATATAAACTCGGCAGTCATAGACGGTATCGAATTCAGCTCTCAGGTGCGCCTGTGGGACCGCTGGGCTTTGAATGCCGGGTATGCTTTTTTAAGGGCTAAGGACCTTGATACGAAAAATTACCTTATCTATCAGCCGAAGCACCGCGCAAACTTCGCGCTCTCTTACCAATACCCCTGGGGCCTGTTGTTGGAATTGAAAGGAATATTCACGAGCCAGCGCTTTCATAACGCGGCCAACACCTTAAAAGTGGAGCATTTCGCGGATTTCGGCTTGAGCGCGAGGCAGAAGATCAAAGACGGCGTTTCCTGTTTTCTGTCCATCGACAACCTCCTGAACAGGCACTACCAGGTGATCAACGATTACCCTATGCCGGGGTTTACGGTGACAGGAGGAGTCAAGATAGACCTTTAGAGAAGGTAAATTCCAAGCACCAAGCACCAAATTCCAATAAATAACAAATATCAAAATTCAAACATATGTTTTGAATTTGGTATTTGTAATTTGGAATTATTTGGGATTTGGTGCTTGGAATTTGGAATTTGTCGTTAATTTATATTGTTTTCTGTATAGGGAACGTGCTACTATAATCTCATGCACTCCAACAAAATTTTTCAATATACATTCCTGATTTCCCTTGCAGTACACGGATTTCTGCTCACCCAGACTCCTAATTTTTTCCTTCCGCCGGAACGAAAAGAGCAGGAGCAGCCTGAGGTCAGCTACCTTGAGCCCCCGGCAAAAACCCCGGCGGCAAGCATACAAGCAAAACCCCTGCCGCAGCCCGTGGCTACCTCCAGGATGATCGCAAAAAAGATCACCCCTCCGCCGTTCATCGATAAAGAGGGGATATTCAAGAAGGAGACAGCGCGCGCATCCGGGTCGCAGGAGACAACCAAACCCGGCCTTGCCGAGCCCACGGTCATACCGGTAAAAAAGATCATCACCCTTCCTCCGGTAAACCTGGATAAGATCGACAACCCTTCGTATGTCTCTTACTATCAGATCGTGCGCGAAAAGATCAGGCGCGCAGCCTACCAGCATTACGCCCGCACCGAGACCGGTGAGGTATACCTGACCTTCATCATCTCAAAAGAAGG
>JAQTNB010000220.1 GCA_028714055.1 Candidatus Omnitrophota bacterium | reverse complement strand
TAAACCTTTAACGCGCAGTTCCATGCCGCTTAAGGCAGTGGTGAAATTCGGATCAACGGAACGGTCGGTAAACCGGATTGTTGAGCTGCTTATACTGATCAGGTCCACCGTAACCAAAGGTAACGGCTGCGCTCCTGCGCCGGTTGCAGACGCTGTGTCTGTGTCCGCCGGCTGTTGAGCGGCGGCCGTAACGGGTTGCTTATCTGCTTGCGCCGGATTCAGCAGCTCTGCGGGGACCAATCCCAGCAGATTGATCTCTCCCTTATCCGAAAGGACGACATTGACTACAAGCCCCCGGAGCCCCAGGGATTCGACTCGATAGGCTTTTTTCAGCAGGCTAATGAAACTAACATCCCCCCAACACCGGTCAAAGCCCAGCATCACCTGTTTATCGGCATCCAGGATCTTAAGGCCATTGATGCTGAGTCGCAAAAGGAAGGGGTTAAAAAATACCCGGCGCACCTGGACCGGGTGCTTAAGGATCTTACGTGCCTGGCTGCCCAGTATCCAGGGTGTAAGCAGCGGGATAAGGACGAGGCTCAGAAACAGGTAAAACGCGAATATCCCTGCGATTATTTTTACGGCGACCCCGAGGATCTTTTTTACGATCTTCATCTTATTTTCGATGGATCACTATTTTATCAGAGGTGATCTTGGCATTGGGTATGATAATAGTCTTATTATCGTTAGTTTCTAAAAAAGTGCTGAAGATCTGTATCTCTTTCACTATACCGGTTGCTCCGCTTGCCTCTATTTCATCCCCTACCTTAAACGGCTGGAAAAAGATCATCATGACCCCTGCGGCGAAATTAGCCAGGGAGCCCTGTAAGGCAAGGCCGACGGCCAAACCTGCCGCGCCGATCAACGCCACAAAGGGGGTTGTTTCAATGCCGATCTTACTCAATGCCGCGATACAGACGAAGACAAGCAGCACGTAGTAGACGATATTCTTCAAAAAAGAAACCAGGGTCGCGTTCAATTGTGCCTTCGTCATCGTAACGGCCGATATTCTGGAGATAAAACGCGCGACCCATTTCCCTACGATAAAGATCAAAAGCGCATAGACAAAGGCGAGCCCATACTGCATCAGGTAGTCAACGGCCTTATCGAGTATGCCCTGCATATCTTCCTCCCGCTAAAAATCGCGCCAAACAAGAAAAGACAACTCTTTTGAAGTTGTCTTGTTTTTGTTGAACGCTCTCCTTCGTTAAATTAAGCCCTTCTTCTCTACGAGTATTGTACGCCCTTAATCCCGGCGCGTCAAACAAAAAAGCCCGCGCGGCCGCGCGGGCTTTTCGTCAGAGACCACGGTCGTTTACACCAACCCCTGGGCTATCATGGCATCGGCGACCTTTACAAACCCGGCTATGTTGGCGCCTTTGACATAGTTTATGTATTTATCTTCTTTCCCGTAGCGCACGCAGTTATCATGGATGGCGACCATGATATCGCGGAGCCTGCTGTCGACCTCTTCGCGCGACCATGAGAGCCTCATGCTGTTCTGGCTCATCTCAAGGCCCGAGGTTGCCACGCCGCCGGCATTCGACGCCTTTCCGGGAGCGTAAAGGACCTTGGCCTTCTGAAATACGGCTATCCCTTCGGGTGTCGTAGGCATATTCGCGCCTTCGCCGACAGCCATACAGCCGTTTTTCACCAGGGCCTTGGCGTCTTCCCCGGAGATCTCATTCTGGGTCGCCGACGGAAAAGCGATATCGCACTTGACCTGCCACGGCTTTTTCTTCTCAAAATACTCGCATTTGAATTCTTTGGCGCACTCCTTGATCCTGCCGCGGCGGACGTTCTTTAAGTCCAGCACGCATTTCAATTCCTTCTGGTCGATTCCGTCCTTGTCATAAATGAACCCGTCGGAATCCGAAAGCGTGACTACCTTAGCGCCCAGCTGCAGCAATTTTTCCACCGTGTATTGCGCGACGTTGCCTGAACCAGATACGGCGCAGACCTTGCCTTTCAGCGTTTCGCCTTTGGTTTTCAGCATCTCCTGGACAAAATAAACACAGCCGTAACCGGTAGCCTCCGGCCTGATAAGGCTGCCTCCCCAGCTTAAGCCCTTGCCGGTCAATACCCCGGTGAACTCATTCCTGAGCTTCTTGTATTGTCCGAACATATAGCCGATCTCGCGGCCGCCGACCCCGATATCCCCGGCAGGCACGTCCGTATCCGGCCCGATATGCCTGAAAAGCTCGCTCATGAAACTCTGGCAAAACTTCATCACCTCGTTGTCGGATTTTCCTTTCGGGTCGAAATCAGAACCGCCTTTTGCGCCGCCCATGGGAAGCGTGGTGAGGCTGTTCTTTAAGACCTGCTCGAAAGCAAGGAACTTTAAGATGCTGAGGTTAACGCTTGGGTGAAACCTGATGCCGCCTTTATACGGGCCGATCGCACTGTTCATTTCAATACGATACCCCCTATTGACCTGGATCTCACCCTTATCGTCAAGCCAAGGGACACGGAACATGATCACCCGCTCCGGCTCGATCATCCTCTCGATTATCCTGGCCTCTTTATATTTGGGGTTTTTTTCTATGAAGGGGGTGAGGGACTCTACGACTTCCTGCACTGCCTGATGGAACTCCGGTTCGCCGGGGTTCTTGCGCCTGACCAAATCCATTACTGCCTGAATCATGCGTTCCATTTTTCTCTCCTCTTTGAGTGGTTGGCTTCTTTGCCAATATGTCAAAATTGCCGCGCCGGTCTTTATAGGCGCGACAGGTAATCAATGATGG
>JAQTNB010000219.1 GCA_028714055.1 Candidatus Omnitrophota bacterium | reverse complement strand
ACATTCACCGAAGACCGATACGAAAGTCCTTTTGGCCGTGCCTGACGCGCATCTGCGCGAGATCCTCGTGTATCTGCTGAGGTCCTGGGAATACAGCGTTGTCCAGATGCAGGAAGGGGAGGACCCGGCAGCATGCGCCAAACGGGAAAATCCGAGCCTGGTGATCATCGACGCGGCTTTTGAAAACAAGCAGGGGCTGAAGCTCTGCAGGAGGCTCAAAGACGATTTTCTCACCTCCTATATCCCGACCATCGTCTTGATCGACAAGAAGCAGCTGCGCCGGGACCTCCTGAGTATCGAGCAGGGGGTGGATGATTACCTGATCAAGCCGCCGGATCCCATTGACCTGGAGATCCGTATCGTGCTTGCGCTGCGTTCCGCGGCGCACCATTTCAATGCCAATGCCCTGACTAAGCTTCCGGGCAACAAGCTGATCGAAAAAGAGCTTATCCAGCGCATGGATGCGGGGTGTGATTTTTCGTTCCATTACATCGACATAGACAATTTCAAATCCTATAACGATAAATACGGGCATTTGCGCGGCGACCGGGTGATCATCGAGACCGCGCAGGTCATTTCGCAGTGCGTTAAGGAGAACGGGGCACCGGATGATTTTGTCGGCCATATCGGCGGGGATGATTTTGTGGTAGTATCCGAGCCTCCCAGGGCCGAGGCGATCGCCTCGGCGGTGATCGACAATTTCGACGCGCGGTCAGGCGATTTTTACACCCGCGAAGACCGTCAGAACGGTTTCCTTATCTCCTGTGACCGCAGCGGCAAGGTTGCCAACATCCCGCTGATGAGCCTTTCGATCGCCATCGTCAACAATGCGTCGGATAAGCCCCTGAACCTTCTTGAGATAAGCGATATCGCTTCCGAGCTGAAGAAATTCCTCAAAGGGCAGAAGGGGAGCAACTACATGGTCAACCGCAGGGCCCTTGATAAGGGCGTGCACGGCAGGAAGCGCGAGCCTACGCGGCATGCATAAAGAGGCAGCCGCGAGGCGCTTCGCATACGAGTGTCGCCTACGCGGCATGCATAAAGAGGTAGAGGAGTATTGCCCACACAGCATGCATAGGGAGGAATAATGGACTGGAAAGTTTTTGCAGCCACTTTTTTAGGCGTTTTTTTCGCGGAGCTCGCGGATAAGACGCAGCTGGTAGGGATCGCCATGTCTTCAAAGACCGGCAAGCCCGTGACCGTCTGGGCCGGCTCAGTCCTGGCCTATGCGCTGGTAACGGTGATCTCCGTCCTGCTGGGGGCGGTAGCGGGAAAATACCTGAGGCCGGAAGTCATACGTTATGCCGGTGCGGTCATTTTTATCATCATCGGGTTACTTATTTTGAGCGGAAAGGTCTAAAGAGTTTCAACGCGCATACTACTGCCAAGGACAGTAAAACATGGAACTTAAAGTTCGCTACAAGGGCAACGTCGTGATATTGGATCTGCACGGGCGCATTGACGTCAATGCCGCGACCCTCATCGAGGCCGTCGGGCAGTGTTTGCGCGACGGTTATTGCGATATACTCTGTAATTTCGAGATGGTTGAGTTTATCGATTATATGGGGATCTCCGTCATCGTCATCGCCTATAAAGAAGTGGTGAACAGCCAGGGGAGGATGAAGATCTGTTGTATCGCGCCTCACCTGAAGCAGCTTTTTTCGGTTGTCGGCCTTGACCGCGTCATGGAGATCTACGGGACCGAAGAGCTCGGCCTGGGGAGCTTCAAGGAAGACAAGATCATCGAGAACATCCAGAAGCTGCAGCTGCGCCGCAGGTTCAAGCGCCTGCCCATCGACATCAAGATCGAACTTAAAAACAAATATGACAAGGCCGTAGGCTCCTGCAAGGCGGATATCCTGGACCTCAGCGCTATCGGCGCCTATATCTACGGCTGCAATAAATTCAAGCTGGGGGATGAGCTGGTGATGAAGTTCAAGCTTTTGCCGACGGCCGAAGAGCTCGAGCTTGAAGCTAAGGTCGTCTGGCTCTGCGACAAGCAGATCCAGCCGCACCTTCATCCGGGCATGGGGGTGGAATTTCACCGCATATCCGGCGACGTGCAGGAGAAGATCATCGCCTTTATAGAACGCAATATCTCGTTTATGTCCAGCGATGAATAAGGAGGCGTTGAGCTCGTGGCTGACGCCCTCAAAGTCTTACGGCTGATCGAAACCCAGGCCCGGCTTATTCCTTTGCCTTCCGTTACCGGTATCTCCCTGCGAAAAGACCCCTTTCAGGTGCTTGTCTCCTGCATTTTAAGCCTGCGCACAAAGGATAAAACCACGCTGGAAGCATCAGAGAGGCTTTTTGCGCGCGCCTCCACTCCTGCCGGGATAGCGAAGCTTTCTTCCCTCCGGATAGAGCGCCTGATCTACCCGGTCGGTTTTTACCGGGTCAAGTCAAAAGTCATCCGGGGCTTAAGCCGAAGGATCGTAAAAGAATTTGACGGCCGCGTTCCCCATACGCTTCCCGGGCTGCTGCAATTCAAAGGCGTAGGAAGGAAGACCGCAAACCTCGTCCTGGGGCTCGGCTACGGGATCCCGGCTATCTGCGTGGATACGCACGTGCATCGTATCTCAAACCGGCTGGGATGGGTGAGGACCTCTTCGCCTGAGGATACGGAGAAGGCGCTGGCAGCGCTTTTTCCCCGGCGCCTCTGGATCAGGCTCAATACGCTCCTGGTAGGCTTTGGCCAGCATGTATGCCTTCCGGTTTTGCCGCATTGCAGCGGCTGCAGGGTGGACAGGTTCT
>JAQTNB010000218.1 GCA_028714055.1 Candidatus Omnitrophota bacterium | reverse complement strand
CGGCAAATTAATACGTTGGGGGGCTCATTGAGGAGGTTAAGATGAAACTAATCCAGATATCCGTTTTTTTGGAGAATAAAAAAGGAAGGCTCTTTGAGGTATGCTCCCTGCTGGGCAAGGAAAAGATAAATATCCGGGCGCTCTCGGTTGCCGAGAGCGAAGAGTTTGGGATCTTGCGCATGGTAGTGAATAATCCTGCCAAGGCCGTGGCGGTACTTAAGAAAAAAGGGTTTGTCGCCAACCTCACTGATATCGTTGCCGTTGAGGTAGAGGATAAGCCGGGAGGGCTGGCCTCGATCCTGGGGGTCTTTTCGAAAAACAACATTAATGTCGAGTATATGTACGGGTTTGTGGAAAAGTTTTCGCAGAAAGCGATCCTGGTTTTCAGGTTTGACGACGCAGACAAAGCAATTCGGGTGCTTGCGCGCAACAAGATAAGCATCATCGGAAAGAAAGATATCGGGAACCTCTAAAATCCCATGGAAAAGGCATATTGGAATAAGGCAGAAGAGACGCTTGAGAGGAGTGCATTACGAAAGTTGCAGCTTAAGCGTCTGCGCCAGACTATCGACTGGGCGTTAAGAACCCCTTTTTACAAGGCGCGCCTTCGTAAATCAGGGATTTCCAGCAGCCGGGATATCAAACACCTTGATGACCTTAAGGCGATCCCGTTTACTACCAAGGATGATTTGCGCGAATGCTACCCGTACGGGCTGCTGTCAGTCGGTTTGAAAGATGTAGTGCGCGTGCATACCTCCAGCGGCACTACCGGTACTCCGACGGTCATTTACCATACGAAAGAAGATATCTTTCGCTGGACAGACCTGGTTGCCCGCTGCATTGTGGCTACCGGAGCAGGAAAGAAAGACATCTTCCAGAATATGATGAGCTATGGGATGTTCACCGGAGGGCTTGGCCTGCATTACGGCGCAGAGCGCGTCGGCATGACCGTTATTCCCATCGGGTCAGGCAATACCCGGCGTCAGATCCAGCTCATGCATGATTTTAAGACTACTATTGCGCATATTACGCCCAGTTATATGCTGCATCTTTATTCCAAGCTCGCGGAAGCCGGTTTTGCCGTTTCAGACCTTAGTCTTAAAAAGGCATACCTGGGCGCCGAACCGTATTCGGAAAATACCCGTAAAAAAATCGAGGAGCTCTTCGGGGTCGATGCCTACAATTCCTACGGCCTCAGCGAAATGAACGGGCCGGGCGTTTCCTTTGAGTGCGTTTATAAGCGCGGGATGCATGTTTGGGAAGATGCCTATATCATAGAGGTAATAGACCCGCGTACGCTTGAAGAAACCCCTGCCGAGCAAGAAGGGGAGATCGTGTTTACCACGCTTACCCGCTCTGCAACGCCGCTCTTGCGTTATCGCACCAGGGATCTGGCTTTCATATATGAAGGCGGGTGCAAATGCGGGCGCACCCACCGTAAGATCTCGCGCATAACCGGCAGGACCGACGACATGCTTATCATCAACGGGGTCAATGTCTATCCTTCTCAGGTCGAAGAAGTGATCATGCGCATACCCCAGGTAGGGACCAATTATCAGATCTATCTGGAAAAGGAAGGGTCTTTGGATAAGCTGGTGGTGAAGGTCGAAATATATTCCAAGATGTTCAAAGGCGACCTGCGGGAGCTTGATGCCTTGCAGGAAAGGATGCGGGAAGACCTGTGTGCCTCGATCATCATTAACCCGGAGATAGAACTGCACGAACCCGGGAGCCTGCCGGTGTTTGAGGGCAAGGCCAAGCGGGTCGTCGATACCCGGCAAAAACTCTAGGAGGATGTATGCCAAAAAAACTGCATGTTTTTGTAGAGAATAAACCAGGAAGGCTTGAATCCGTGACAGAGGTTCTCTATAAAAACGGCATCAACGTTATTGCCTTTACCATACAAGACCGGGGGGATTTCGGGATGCTCAAGCTCCTGGCTGATAAGCCTGATCAGGCATACCTTGTCCTGGCTGACAAAGGCTTTGCCTGTGCCGTCAAAGAGGTGATGATGGTCGTCATTAAAGACAAGCCGGGGAACCTCTATAAGCTGACCAGCGTTCTCCTGCGTCATAAGGTTAATATCGTCGATGCCCACGGTTTTGTCATTGAGCCGGGGAAAAAAGGCGTCTGTTGTCTTGAGCTTGCCGAAACCAAAGGGGTCAAGCAGCTTCTGGAGAAGGAAGGATTCAGTCTGATGGATGAAGAGAAGCTTGCCGGGCTGCTCTTATAGGTATGATTATCGACATGCACACGCATGCCTGGCCAGAAAAGGTCTCTGCCAGCGCCAGGCAGAATCTGGAAGGCTTATTTAAGGTCAAGCTTGTCGGAGAACCGACGCTTGCGACCCTGCGTGAGTTCATGGATAAGAACGGCATCTCGGTCAGCGCAGTGGCGGCGGTTGCCACAAAACCGGAGCAGGTTCCTTCCATCAATAACTGGTTGATGGAGGTACGTTCAGAACGCATCAAGGTGTTTTGCGCCCTGCATCCGGATTACCCTTTATGGCAAGAGGAGCTCGAGAGGCTGCGGGGGAAGATTGACGGTATCAAGGTGCAGCCGGAGTTCCAGGATTTTTATGTTGATGAGGAGCGGCTTGACCCGATGTATGCGATGATACAGGAGATGGGGTTGCCGCTTTTGTTCCACTGCGGAGAAGAGCTTTCCGGGACGATGCTGGTGCGCAGTTCTCCCGTCAGGCTGGTGCGGGTGAAAGAGCGTTTTGGCCGCCTGAAGATCATTGCCGCGCATTTCGGCGGCTTTAGGCTTTGGA
>JAQTNB010000217.1 GCA_028714055.1 Candidatus Omnitrophota bacterium | reverse complement strand
TCTTCGGAAACCACATCGTACTATCTATTTAAGAAAGAACATCAATTGAATCCTTTTTACCTGATGGAGTCCACCCTGGAAAGATTTCGCTTCGTCAGGCTGCTCAGGCTGGGGGTCGATAATCTGCTCGTGATGATCTGGAAGCGGCAGATATCGGCAAGGTACGGGCCTTTTTTTGCCTCCCAGCTGGCAGGGCCGCCGCCCGGCTGCGGAGACGGCAGCGAGCGTGCCGGAGAATACGGAAAACACATAGACCTGGCAGGGGATTATTTTAACAGGTGGGAGCGTAACCCCGGGGCCGCGATAGAAGAATTCAACAAGGCAATAGCCCTAGTCCCCGCTTGCGATAATGCCTATGTCGGCCTGGCAAACCTTTATATGGGTATGACGGATAAGGAAGGGTATCCCGGGATGGATTACATCGTAGAGCTGCTTGAAACTGCCGTGCGGTATGACCCCTCGAGCACGGAAGCATACCGGTTATTATGGCGCCTGTATTACCGCAGCGGTAAGACCGTTGCCGCGCGCCAGATGCTCGAAAAATTCCTTTATTGGAAGCCCGAGAAGATCCCGGAACAGTTAAGGGTCTTCAAATACGGCTTGCCATGGTTTGACGAGCGCCAGGCATACGTGGACCTCTTCATTCAGAATCTGCGCGAGATGATCGATTTCGCGCGCGAGAGAGGGGCAAAGGTCGCGTTGCTGGAATATCCCGACGGAAACGAGTTTTCGCTTCTCGCCAAAGACATCGCGCGAGAAAAGAACGTGCCCTTCGTTGAAAACGCGCCGTCTTTTAAAAAGCTTAAAAAGCAGCCCGGCTACCTTAGGAGCGATTATTTCATAGAAGACAACCATTGCACGGCAAAGGGGTATGCGGTCATGGCTAAAAACGCGGCCGCAGCCGTCATTGAAAAGCTGCTCAAGTAAGCTTAAAAAGAAAAGCCGCTGTCGGAAACCAGACAGCGGCTTTTTATGTGCTATCGCGGCAGTTAGATCTTGGTGACGTTGGTCGCCTGTTCCCCTTTCGGGCCCTGGGTGACGTCAAATTCGACCTCTTGCCCTTCCTCCAAGGTCCTGTAACCTTCTCCCTTTATCGCGGTATGGTGCACGAATACGTCTTTGCCGTCCTCGCTCGTGATAAAGCCGTAACCTTTTTGGTTGCTGAACCACTTGACTTTGCCCTTTGCCATGTATTCTTTTTCACCCCCTTTACAATAAAAAAACCGTAAGGCATCAAATGGGTCTTTGCGCTTTACGGTTTGGTTAAATATGCCGACAACTTTGGGATTCTCCTCGGTACTTTTACAAAATTCAAATTTAATATACCATTCTCACCTTTTTTGTCAACATCTATTTTGCTTTTTGTTGAAAAATAGCAACAGCATGTTACAATAATACCTACTATGCGACTGGCAATGTATTATAGTAACCGGGATATCCGCGTTCAGGAGGCCCAGGTGCCCGCAATAGGGAAACATGAGCTCCTAGTGCGCGTTGAAGCCGCCGGCATCTGCGGCAGCGATGTGATGGAATGGTACCGGATTGACCGCGTGCCGCTTGTCCTGGGGCATGAGATAGCCGGCGTCATCACCGAGGCAGGGGAGGGTTCGGGGTTCAAAAAAGGGATGCGGGTAAGCGCTTCTCACCATGTTCCCTGCGGTGCCTGCGCCTACTGCCTGGCCGGGCATGAAACCGTATGCGATACCCTGCGTAAGACCAATTTTGACCCCGGGGGTTTCAGCGAATACGTGCGCATCCCGGCGGTCAATGTGGAACGCGGCGGGGTGTATGTCCTTCCTGATAGCGTTTCTTTTGAAGAAGCTACTTTTATCGAGCCGCTGGCCTGCGTATTAAGAGGGCAGCGCCTTGCCGGGATGAAAAAAGGGATCTCGGTACTGGTGATGGGCAGCGGCATTGCCGGTATCCTGCACGTGCATCTTGCCAGGGCGATGGGGGCGAAAAAAGTATTTGCCACAGACGTCAATCCTTTCCGCCTTGAAGCCGCGCTGCGCTTCGGCGCAGACCGGGCTTTTGCCGCGGGGGAGTTTTCTCCGGAGGAGTTACGCCGGGAAAATGCGGGGCGCCTGGCGGACCTGGTGATCATCTGCACGGGCTCGGTTTCCGCGATCGCGCAGGCCTTTGATTCCCTGGAGCGCGCCGGGACCGCGCTTTTCTTTGCCCCGACGCAAAATGATGCGCTTGTCCCGTTGCCGGTGAACAAGCTTTTCTGGCGCAACGAACGCACCTTTGTCTCTTCGTACGCGGGTTCGCCCGCCGACCACCGCCAGGCGCTTGAATTGATCGGCACCCGCACGCTTGATCTGAAAGGCATGATCACGCACCGCCTTCCTTTGTCAAAGACGCAGGAGGGTTTTGGCCTGGTGAGCGGCGCAGGAGAATCGCTGAAGGTCATTATAGAGCCACAGAAATAAATGCTCCGGGTCATAAACGCCGGGTGGGTTTAAAAAATTTGTCGCAAATTTTTGTAAACCCACCACGGCATGACCCGGAGTAGTTCGCCCGCCACAATTTGTGGCGGGCTCACTAAGGGGGGTCATTATGGACTGGGGAATGAAGAACAGATTGAGCAGGATATTCAAAGAAGACGGCAAGACCGTCATGCTTGCGGTTGACCACGGGTATTTTCTGGGCGCGGTAAGCAGGATGGAGGAGCCGCGCAAGGTCATCGAGCCGTTGATACCCTATGCGGACTCCCTGATGATCACCCGGGGGGTTTTGCGCAATTGTATCGATCCCTCCTCGAACATACCCATTGTGCTTCGCGTTTCCAGCGGCAACAGCATCCTTGGC
>JAQTNB010000216.1 GCA_028714055.1 Candidatus Omnitrophota bacterium | reverse complement strand
TGATTGCCTCGACTATATCTGTATTGACGTTATGTTCCACTTCCTGCGCAGCCACGCGGATGGCATTCTTTATCGCTTTGACATTGGAGCGCCCGTGGCCGATGATCACGACACCGTTGACTCCCAGAAGCGGCGCTCCGCCGTACTCGGCGTAATCAATGTCTTTCTTAAACCGCGTCAGGCTCCCCTTTAACAGCATCACCCCCAGCATCCCCCAAGGATTACTCTTCAGGTGCCTCTTCAGGAATCCCTGGAGCGTCTCGGCAACGCTCTCGGTAACCTTTAATGCCACATTCCCGACAAAGCCGTCGCAGATAATCACGTCGCATTTGCCTGAAAAAAGATCTTTGCCTTCGACGTTACCGATAAAATTCAACCGGCTCTTTTCCAGGAGCTCGTGTGTCTCTTTTACGAAACCCGTGCCTTTACTATCCTCTTCGCCCACGTTCAGTAAGCCTACCGAAGGATTACTTCTGTTAAAAATTCCGCGCATGTACGCATCAGCCATAATGCCGTACTGTAAAAGATGCACCGGCTTGGGGTCGATGTTCGCCCCTACATCAATGATAAAAGAGGGGAGTTTGAGCGTAGGCATGACAATACCTATGCCGGGCCTCTCTATGCCCGGCAATAACCCCAGCGTTAATACCGCACCGCAGGCTGCCGCACCGGTATTGCCGGCGCTAAAAAATGCTTCGGCCTTGCCTTCCTTGACAAGGTTTAATCCTACCACGATCGACGAGTCCCTTTTCTTACGAATACTGCTCGCTGCGGCATCATGCATATCGATCACCTCGGATGCCTGCTGCACAGAAATCGCCCCGCCCGAATACTTGTTCTTCTTAAGAAGCTGCTGGATCCTGGAGGCATCCCCCACAAGAATAACCTCTGTGGCAAACTCCTTCACCGCAGCAACCGCGCCTTCGACTACCACCTCAGGCGCGTAATCTCCTCCCATCGCATCAACGACTATTTTCATCTTCGCCCGTTTCGCTTTATTGTTTCTTTTTCTTTTCTTTTATTTTGATCTCAACAACCTGCCTGCCGTCATAAAACCCGCACACCTTACAAACCCGATGCGGCAGTTTCGGCTGTTTGCATTGAGGGCAAGGGACCAGGCTTGCGCTGGTCAATTTCCAGTGTGTCCGGCGCCTGCGGCCGCGCGCCTTAGAATGTCTTTTTTTTGGTAGAGGCACCTGAATCAGCTCCTTTCTTAACGTTTCTTCATTTTACAACTGCATGGGCCGTCATTAAGATTCTTCCCGCACACAAGACACAGCCCTTTACATCCGGGATTGCAAAGCGGATTTATCGGATACTCCAGAAGTATCTCCTCCCTTATATCCGGATCGAGATCGATTACCTGGTCCTGCTTCTCGACCTGGTAATTCAGGCGAA
This sequence comes from Candidatus Omnitrophota bacterium, assembly GCA_028714055.1. Lineage (GTDB taxonomy): Bacteria > Omnitrophota > Gorgyraeia > Gygaellales > Profunditerraquicolaceae > JAQTNB01. Next base: position 1,459 of record JAQTNB010000216.1, on the reverse strand, counting down.
AACTCCTGGTAATGCCGTTTTCAAACTCCGTTAGGCACCGGCTACAGGTCATGATAAGCGCGGCGCCTACCTCTAAGTCTACGGTAACGGCGTTGGTAATCCTGGTAACCTGCGCTGCCACCATAAGGGGCTTATGTATTTTTACCACCTCTGTCGCTAAATCCAGGTGTGCGCAGGGAATGTGTTCTCTCAGCAACAGTCCTTCCGGAGGAATCTGGCTGACGTGTATTTCCATTTCTGGGAAAGGGGTTAAGCTTGCTTACATACTTTCTTCTTCAGGGCCTTTGCCACAAAATCCGGGACAAAACAGTCTACCTCCGCCCCTAACCCGGCAGCCTCCTTTAACAGCTTGGAAGAAATGTAGCTATAAGATTCGTGAGGCATCAGGAAAATCGTTTCAATGTCCGGGCTAAGCTTCCTGTTTGTCAGGGCCATCTGGAATTCGTATTCGAAATCGGAGAGCATGCGTAAACCCCGGATCAAAACCTTTGCCTTGTTCTTGCGGGCATAGTCGACTACCAGCCCGTCAAAATCGTCCACCAGCACCCCGGGCATGTCCTTGGTTGCCTCTTTCAGCATTGCCACCCGCTCCCGGACGGAAAATATAGGGTGCTTGTGCGGATTGTGCGCTACCGCAACCGTGACCTCGCCGAATATCTCCTGGGCCCTCTTGATCAGGTCAATATGGCCGAAGGTGACGGGATCAAAGCTGCCGGGGTAGATCGCCTTTTGACACATCTTTCGCCTGTTCCTTTTTCCGGTATACCGATAGCACGGTATCGCCGTAATGAAACTGTCGCAATAAATGTAAATCTCCCAGCGCGTCTGGGAGAGTGTCTTTTTTAAAATGTTGTACTACCACTAAACCATTGCGGGCTACTATATCATAAGCCCCCATTATTTGCAAGGTTTTTTTTGCCGCATCACGATAATACGGCGGGTCCATAAATATAATATCGAAGACGCGCTTGCGGCTATGGAGCATCACGATGGCCCGCTCCGCTTCAAACGGGTAGACGCTGCAATCCTGCGGCTTAAGCTGCGGCTTAAGGGCAGCGATATTCCTCCGGACAGCCGCAAGGCAATTGCGGTTATGCTCCACCAGGACCAGCTCCTTTACGCCCCTGGAAGCGGCCTCAAGCCCCACTGCGCCCGAACCGGCAAAAAGCTCAAGGAAGCTCAAGCCCCCTATATCACCCAGGATATCAAAGATAGCCTTACGCTCCTTATTCTGCGTAGGGCGCATGCCGGCAGGCATGGCGATCTCCTTACCTTTATATATACCGGTCAGTATCCGCATCTTTCCCAAGGCCTTTAGCCGACCACCATCAATCTTTCGTACTCCGGAAAACGCTGCAGCAGCTTTTCCTTCAAGACAGAATGCTGCCGTTCCTTTAAGTGCCGGTCAAGGCGTATGAGCTTAATCGCCTCTTCGCGGGCCCGCTTCAAAATCTGCATC
>JAQTNB010000215.1 GCA_028714055.1 Candidatus Omnitrophota bacterium | reverse complement strand
CACGAATATCGACGAGGCCTCCAACGACGTGCGCGACCGCATTGAGCTGGCCAAGCGTTTCCTCCCCGATATCCCCGATGAGATGGAAAACCCCTATATCTTCAAGTTCAATACCGCCAATATCCCCATCATGGTCCTCGGCGTTACCGCGCGCGAAACATATCCGCAGCTTTACGATCTGATCGACAATCAGGTCGGGGACGCGCTCAGGCAGCTTCCGGGAGTAGGGGCGGTGCAGCTTCAGGGAGGAGGGCTGGAACGCCAGATCAATATCTGGGTGGATAGGCAGCGGCTTGAAGGCCACGGTTTTTCGATCCTGGATATCCAAAACGTGCTCAGGCAGGAGAATATCACCCAGCCGGTGGGGAATCTGAAGGCGGGGCTCACGGATTACCTTATCCGCCTTCCGGGAGAATTCGCCCGGCCCGAAGAGATCAATACGGTCATCCTGGGAAAGAGAAACGGAAAGCTCGTATACCTTAAGGATGTCGCGCGCGTTGAAGACGGGTTTAAGGAAGTAGACAATATCGTGCGCATAAACCATAGCCGGGGTTTGGTGCTGATGATCCAGAAGCAAAGCGGCACCAATACCGTGGAGGTAACGCGCAGGGTAGCCGCGAAACTCAAAGACCTGGAGAAGAACCTGCCGTCCGATGTCAAGATCAACATCATCTTCAATACCGCCAAGGATATCCTTGATTCCCTGAATACCCTGAAGGACACGGTCTGGATAGCCGTCGTGCTGGTGGTGCTGGTGGTATGGTTTTTCCTGCGGCATTTTCTAGCCAGCGCGATCATCGCCCTCACCCTCCCGTTTTCACTGCTGATCAGCTTTATCTACCTTTTTTTAAGCGGAAGGACCATCAATGTCATCAGCCTTTCTTCGCTGGCGATCGCCTCGGGGATGGTGGTGGATAACGCCATCGTCATCGTCGATAACATCTTCCGGCGGCTGGAGCGGGGAAATCGGCCCGATGAGGCGGCGGTCTTCGGAGCTTCCGAGATGTTCATGGCGGTCGCAGCGTCGACCCTGACCACCGTCGTGGTATTCGTGCCCATGCTTTTTATCCCCGGCGTCGTCGGCATCATGTTTGCGGAACTTGCCATTATCATCATCGTGACGCTCCTGGCGTCTCTTTTTACCGCCGTTACCTTCACACCCATGCTTTGCTCAAAGTGGCTGCGCGTGACCAACGGCGCAGGGGTCAAGCGCAAAGGGCTGGGCAAGCAATTATACGATTTCTCGGAAAAGCAATTTACCGCATTAGAGAAGCGCTATGCCTCGCTGCTCGGCAGGTGCCTGCGCCATAAAAAACTGGTCATCCTGGGGTTCCTGGCTTCGCTTTTCCTGGTTTTGCCGCTGATGCATTTCGTGGGGAATGAATTCAGCCCGGAGGAAGACAGCGGTGACGTGCGCATGAGCGTGCAGCTTGCCGTCGGCACGCGCGTAGAAGAGACGGATAAGATCGCCGCCAAGATCGAAGAAGCGCTCAAGCTCGAGGTCCCCGAGGCGCGCTATTATTACGTGCGCAGCGGCCAGATAACCGGTATCGGAAGGACCATGGGCAATGCCTCAGGGTCACATATTGTTTCCGCGGGGACAAAACTGGTGAGCAAGACCGAACGCTCGCGCGGCGTCAAAGACATCGCCCATGTATTGCGCGAGAAGATAAAAGGATTCCCCGGAGTGCTGAAGATCGATGTGTCTACGGGCAACCCTTTGAGCGGCATCATCTCCGGGCAGAGCGGCAAAAGCGTTCAGTTTGAGATCATCGGGCATTCTTTTGAGGAGACGGATGCCCTGGCGGAAAAGGTCAGGTCGATCATGGAAAAGATCCCGGGGACGGTGGACGTGAGCGTTTCGCGCGAAAACAAAAGGCCGGAACTGGTGATACAGGTTGACCGGGAAAAGGCCGCGGCCCAAGGGCTCAACATGAACACGGTCACCAACAGCATCAAGACCTATCTGCAAGGATCGACGGCCTCCAAGTACCGGGAGAAGGGCAAGACCTACGATATCTATGTGCGGCTCCTGGAGTCTTCCCGTTCAAATATCGAGGATATCGAAAGCCTTCCCATAGTCGCGGGGCCGCAAGGCGCGCAAATAAGGCTGGTGAATATCGCCACCGTCCGTGAAGTCCTCGGGCCTCAGGAGATAGAGCGTAAGAACCGGGAGCGCGTCGTGCGCGTCGAATGCAACGCCTATCGCCGTTCAAGCGGAAAGATCGTCGAGGACCTGGAACGGGAAGTGGCGAAGATCGCCATCCCCGCTGATATCTCGGTCAATATCGGAGGGGAGGCGGAAGAACAGGCAAAGGCATTTAAGGACCTTACCATGCTTATGGCCCTCGGTCTCATATTGGTGTATATGGTCATGGCCGGGCAGTTTGAATCGCTGCTGGATCCGCTTATTGTCATGTTTGCGGTTCCCTTTACGTTTATCGGCGTGGTCCTCGGGTTTATTCTTACCGGCACCACGCTTAATATCATGAGCTTTCTGGGCATGGTCATGCTTGTCGGCATCGTGGTCAATAATGCCATCGTGCTGGTCAGCTACATCAATATCCTGCGCGCCCGGGGCATGCCTATGTTTGAAGCAGTGACCACTGCCGGAAAAGACAGGCTGCGGCCCGTGCTGATGACCACGCTTACGACCCTGATGGGGCTCTCGCCTTTGGCCTTTGCCCGGGGAGAGGGTTCGGAATCCTGGCAGCCGCTGGGTATCACCATGATCAGCGGCCTGGCAGTCTCGACACTTATCACCATGCTGTTCGTACCGACGCTTTACGCCGTTTTTGAGGCCCGCCTGAAGAAGAACGGCGCCAAAAAGAACGAGGTGAGATCTCATGGCTAAGATGATC
>JAQTNB010000214.1 GCA_028714055.1 Candidatus Omnitrophota bacterium | reverse complement strand
AGGGTCATTGCACACCGGTAACTCCCTACGCTGGCATTACCCAGTTCAGGTTCATCGGGTTATCCGCTCCTGCTGGCAAAAGTTTGTTTTTTTGCCGCATGGCAGAACTCTCAGGCCGCTTGACGACCACCCCGTTTTTTACTTACTTACAAAGATAACCTAAAGCCTTCTCCTTGTCAATATTGTTTTCCGCTGCTCTAAAAAATACCCGGGATCTTTTCTTTGCAAAAAACGCAATTTCCATTTTCCAGGTTATACTCCTGGACACTAAAGCCTTTCCTTGAAACCACTGGCCTGCCGCAAGCATGGCAATAGGTATTCTCATCCCATCCGGAAACATTCCCGCAGTAAACAAAACGCAGGCCCTGCTCCTTGCCGATACGTTCGGCGTCTTTAAGCGTTCCTGAAGGCGTCGGCTCCTGGGAGGTAAACCGGTAATCCGGATGGAACCGCGACACATGCCAAGGGATATCCCGGTCAACCTGAGAGATAAACCCTGCGATCCCGGAAAGCTCCTCCTTTGAATCATTCTCTCCCGGGATAACCAGCGTCGTCACCTCGACCCATACTCCGGCTTTCTTCATCATGGTAATGGAGTCGCACACCGGCTCAAGCCTGCCTCCGCAGACCTTCCTATAGGCATCGTCCCGGAAAAATTTGAGGTCCACATTAGCGGCATCCAGAAAAGGAATAAGCTCACCGATAGCTTCGGGGGTCAGGTAACCGTTGGTGACAAAAACATTGCGCAATCCTTCTCCGCGGGCAAGCGCGGCCGTCTCAAGCGCATACTCAAAGAAGATGGTCGGTTCGGTATAGGTATATGAAACGCTGGCGCATTTGTTCTTGCGCGCAGCGCGCACAAGCTCCTGCGGCATAACCGTGACGGAATCATCCGTATCACCGCCGGGCTTTACCTGGGAGATCTGCCAATTTTGGCAAAAACCACAGCGGAAATTACAGCCGGCGGTTGCCACGGAAAAGCTTAAACTCCCCGGAAGAAAGTGGTACAGCGGTTTTTTCTCGATCGGGTCAACGTGCATGGCAACGGGCTTTCCATAGACGAGCGTATAGAGTGTGCCGCCGCGGTTTTGCCTGACACCGCAAATGCCAAAGCCGCCTTCAGGGATACGGCAGCGGTGGCTGCAAAGAAAACAAAATACCTGGGCGTCCTCGATCTTTTTATACAGGAGCGCTTCTTTCATATGGCATAACTTTTCAGCATCTTCTCCTCAACGGGAGAAACCTTTACTACCCCTTCCTGCGGGATAGCCGTCGTCCGGTGCGTTATCGCAAGCTCCCGGGCTCCGTTAACATCGCAATAATAACAGACAATACGGCAGCAAAGCGACAAAGACGCATCATCCATCACTCCCCGCGCAAGCGCACAGGGACCCGCGATATATTCCCCCGGGTAAAAGATCCGGTCTCCCGGCAGTGCCAAGCTTTCCAGGAAATTATTTTCCTCTTCGTCGCGCCCAACCACTAACTTCAACGAACCGTTAAGCCTAAAGTGCCTACCTGCCTTCAGGAGCTCGATATTCTCAAGCGTCAACGCATCATGGCGGAGAAGATCCCTGATCCTGCGCGAGTACACACCATCCGTCAAAAGGCACCCTCCCGCAGGATTCGAGTAATCACTGATACCGAACTCCTCGGCAAGCATCATCTGTTGCCTGCGCCCCCTGCCGGAAAAACCAAGCAGCCGCCTGCGCGCAACCCATCCTTCTTTCTCCGGGATGGTTTCAGGAAGGCAACGGGCAGACAAAGGCCTTAAAAGCAACCCCTCCAGGCCGCTTTCTCTTTCTATAATCCCTAATGCCCTTCTGTGCTGCGACATGGGCCTTTGCCCCAATACTTCACCGGTTATGACGAACCGGGCTTTCCATTCCTCCAGCAGTCGCCGGGCTGTGCGCAACATCAGTATTTTACAGTCGATACAGGGATTGACCCCCGATCCAAAACCGTGCCGCGGGTTTTCAAGCAACGATAGAAACGCCTCCCCTTCTTCGATTGTCCGCGCCGGCAGAGAGAGCGCGCGCTGCACCAATGATTCAACGCGCATGCCGGGAGAAAATGATTTTTTTGAACGGTGGCAAAAGGGAACCTTGAAATGCAGAGGGATCACCTCGATCCCCTGTTCCTGAACCATGCGCGCGGCCAGGATGCTGTCCAGTCCGCCTGAAATTAATGCGATCGCCTTCATCTTCAACGCACAATTGCCAGATTCAATAACGCTCCGGTAATAAGGCCGGCGGCAACCATAATACACGTCGCCTTCAGGAGCGCCCGGAATCCCAGTTCCTTTAAAAGAATGACGAACGTCGCGATACACGGAAAAGAAATACTCAGCAGCACGCAAGAGATAAAAAGCTGTTTTGCGCTCAAAGAAAGCGGCAACAGCATCCCCGCGGCAACATCTTTGCGTACAAAGCCCAGCACCAGGGCGACCACCGCTTCTTTCGGCAGGCCGAAGAGCCCCTGCACCAGCGGCGCAAATATGCCCGTTATGAAATCGAAAACCCTCAGATACACAAAAAGGTTCACCAGGAATACGCCCGCCAGCACAACCGGCGCTGCCTCAAACAGAAAATACTTAACGCGGAAAATGAGTTTTCGCGCAAGCGCAAAAAACGGAGGAATACGGTATGGCGGTATCTCCACTAAAAACTCCGGGCTGTACCCTTTGACCAGACGGTTTAATATAACCCCCAATATAAGCCAAAGGGAAAAAAGCACCAGGTACACTCCCATAATATAATACCCCGATAACCCTCCCAACAGGGCGAAGATCATCGCCTGGAGCGGCACGCAGGGTACCCCGATGGAAATAAGCGTAGCGGCAATAAAACGCTCTCGTTTCGATTCAAGGATGCGG
>JAQTNB010000213.1 GCA_028714055.1 Candidatus Omnitrophota bacterium | reverse complement strand
GCCGCCGCAGCGGTGGGGCAGGGGATATTGATGGAGCATTACCGGAACGCCTTCAGGCAGAGCAATATCAATTGTGCCCAGGTCCTCTTGACCTGGGAGGATTTCAGCGACCGCGGCAGGTACCTGGACGCCAAGACTACGCTGCTTGCGCTGCTGACATTCCGCAGCATACCGATCGTAAACGAGAATGACACCGTTTCTACCGACGAGATCAAGTTCGGGGATAACGACCGCCTCTCGGCGCTGGTGGCAAACCTGGTCTCTGCCGACCTTTTGATCATGCTTTCGGATGTCGACGGCCTCCTTGACAGGAATAAGGCGCTGGTTAAGATCGTCGACAGGATCACCCCGCAGATCAAGTCGCTCGCCTGCCCGACCAGCAAAAAGTCGTGCGTCGGAGGCATGGTGACAAAGATCGAGGCGGCAAAGATCGCCGTTGAGTCCGGGATACCCTGCGTGATCGCCAATGGCAGGCGCCCGGGCATTATCGCGGCGCTCGCCAATGACCCGGCGAGCCTCGGCACGCTTTTTGTGCCCACCAAGCAGCTTTCGGAGCGTGAGCGCTGGATCGCCTTCGGCACCAAGCCTAAAGGCAGGATCCTGGTTGATAACGGGGCTAAGATCGCGCTGCTGAACGGCAAAAGCCTTTTGTCGGTAGGCGTACCCGCCTCTCAGGGGGTATTCGAAGCCGGCGATGTGGTCAGTATTACCGATCTTCAGGGCGCCGAGATAGCGCGCGGCAAAACAAGGATATCAAGCAAAGAGCTTCAGCAGGTAAAGGGAAGCCGTTCTGCCAAAGAGGTCATTCACCGCGATAATATCGTGCTTGTTTTACAGCGTTAAAAGGAAACGATGGGAAAGAAAATATCCCTTAAGCAGGAAGTCTTAGGCATTGCCGCCCAGGCGCAGGAGGCCTATCGTGGGTCTTTTGGGTTGACCGCCGGCAAGAAGAACAGGGTGCTTGCGCGCATGGCCGGCGCGCTGCTGAAAGAGAAGAACGCGATCCTGCGCGCAAACCGTAAGGATATCGCAAAGGCCAAGGCCGCAAAGATGCCGGCCGCTTTCCTTGATAGGCTGAGCCTTGACGAAAAAAGGATACGCGGGATGGCCGATTCTTTATCCGCGCTGATGCGCCTGCCTGACCCGGCCGGGACGCTGATCAAGTCCTGGCGCAGGCCAAACGGGCTCATGATACGCAAGGTACGCGTGCCGATAGGCGTCGTGGCTATCATCTATGAATCAAGGCCGAACGTTACCGCCGACTGCATCGGCCTGTGTTTTAAATCCGGGAACGCCGTGATCCTGCGCGGCGGAAGCGAGGCCTTACATTCGAACTTAAGTATTTATTCGGCGCTCAAAGGCGTTTTGGCAGGCGAAGGGCTTGCGCCGGGCCTGATACAGATGGTCCCCAGCGTTGACAGGAAAGCGGTGGATGAGCTTTTAAAGCTGGATGCCTATATCGATGTGGTCATACCCCGGGGCGGAGAAAGCCTGATCAGGAAAGTTGTTTCGCTTTCCCGCATACCGGTCATCAAGCATTACAAAGGGATCTGCCACGTATACGTTGATGCCGAGGCTGACCTGAACATGGCCGAAAATATCTGTTTTAACGCCAAGGTCCAGCGGCCGGGAGTCTGCAATGCCATGGAGACGATGCTGGTGCATAAAGACGCGGCAGCGCGGTTCTTGCCGGGGATGATCAAGAAATTCACCGACGCGCATGTCCAGATACGCGGGTGCCCCATAACGCGAAAAATCTCCAAAGGAGCGGTAAAAGCGGCGACGCAGGAGGATTACCGCACGGAATACCTGGCGCTCATCCTTTCGGTCAAGGTCGTCGGGGATATAACCGAAGCGATCGGCCACATCAACCGTTACGGCTCCCATCATTCGGATGCCATCGTCACCGACGGTGATTTACAGGCCCAAAGATTCTTGCGGGAAGTGGATTCCGCCTGCGTGTATGTGAATGCCTCGACCCGTTTTACCGACGGCTACGAGTTCGGGATGGGCGCTGAGATCGGGATATCCACCGATAAGCTGCACGCGCGCGGGCCCATGGCCCTGGAAGAACTGACCTCGTATAAATACGAGGTGCGGGGAAACGGCCAGGTGCGCCGATGAGGGTGGGGATCCTGGGAGGGACATTTAACCCCGTTCACATCGGCCATTTGATCCTGGCGGAAGAGATCCGGGAGAAGCTGGGCTTAAGCAAGGTCATCTTTGTCCCGGCGTACCTTCCGCCGCACAAAAGAAGTTCCGACGTGGCTTCTGCCCGGCACCGCTATCACATGGTGCGCCTGGCGATCCGGTCGAATAAGCATTTCAGCGTTTCCGATACGGAGATAAAAAGGGAAGGCCGTTCATACACCATAGATACGCTCCGGAGGTTCAAGAAGACCTACGCGGATGATTCGCTGTATTTTATCACCGGTTCCGACCTTCTGAAATATTTGGACGAGTGGAAGGACCTGGCGGAGATCATTACGATGGTCAAGTTCATCGTGGCGACCAGGCCGGGGTATCCTTTGGAGAAGATACCGTCGTACATCTCGACGGTAGCGATACGGGCGGTCGACGTTTCGGCTTTTGAGATACGCAGGTGCGTCAGGCAAAAAAAATCGTTCAGATACCTGGTCCCGGACCAGGTGATGCGTTATATCGAAAGGAACGGGCTTTACCGGTGAAAAACCGCAATGCGATCAGGGTTTCTCCTTCCATACTTTCGGCGGATTTCGGAAAGCTGGCGGCTGAGGCCAGGCGCCTGGAACGCGCGGGGGCAGACCTCATCCATGTGGATGTGATGGACGGGCATTTCGTGCCCAATATTACTATCGGCCCCGACGCGGTCAGGGCCCTGCGTAACGCAACAAAGCTC
>JAQTNB010000212.1 GCA_028714055.1 Candidatus Omnitrophota bacterium | reverse complement strand
ATGAGGCCTCGACTTTGGCGGTTTTGCAGCATGTGATCGAAAAGATCCCCTGCGATACGGTGGTATTGCTGCAGCCTACTTCACCGGTCAGGAACGAAGGCCTTATTGACGAGTGCATCGGAGAGTTTGAAGCGAAAGGATACGATTCTCTTGCAACGGGCTACATCTGTAAGATCGTCGAATATTCAAAGAACGAATTAAGGCGGCAGGATATTCCCGGGTTTTTTTACGATGACGGGAATGTCTATGTGATCAAGGCTGACTTTCTCAAAAAAGGCGACCGCTACGGGGCGCGTATCGGTAAAAAGATCATCAGCCGCCGGGAGAACGTGGAGATCGATGATGCATTCGATTTTTGGATCGCAGAAAAAATACTTTTGGATCTCAACCTGGAGAAACAGGCATAAGAGATGAAACTTCTGTTTGTGTGGCCGAACAAGGATTCCTTCGGATTTAAGCCCATCGGCTTGTCGCTGTTGAGCGCCATTGCCAAGCGTCAGGGGTGGGAAGTCAAACTTTTTGACACCACCGGTATCGATCTTGGTTTTGTGGATAATACCGTATCCGGAGAGAGTGCCAGGATCTTTAAGCCCGTTGACCTGTCTTCGTATCATCTCAATAAAGACAAGATTGACCTGGATGCCGCTTTTACCGGGGTTTTGGAGGATTTTAAGCCCGACTGCCTGGCGCTTACGGTATTAAGCGACGAATTTCTTATTGCCGCAAGGATCACCAAGGGCGCCAAAAGGATCAACCCGCGCCTGCCGGTGATCTGGGGAGGCAAGTATCCGACCCTTAATCCGGAAAAGACTTTAACTGTCCACCAGGCAGATTTTGCGTGTATTGGAGAAGGCCTTGATGCCTTTGGCGAATTCCTCGCGGGTTTAAACGGCAAAAACGGCCTGTATGCAATACCCAATGTCTGGGGGAAGAAGAACGATAGGATTGTCAAGAATAAGCTGCGGCCGCTTAAGGCCTCGCTTGACGACCTGCCGTTCGTAGATTGGGATATTTTTGATAAGCGCCAGTTCGTTAAGCCCTTTGACGGAAAGGTCTACGTCGGCGGCGACCATATGTCCAATTGGGGCTGCCCATACCACTGTACCTATTGTATCAATCACTTTTACCACTCGCTCTATGATAATAAATACACGATGCGCCGTTACGGCACAAGCCGGGTCGTCAAGGAACTCAAATCCCTGAAGGATAAATATAAACTGGAAATATTGAGGTTCCACGACGAAGATTTTCTGATGCGGCCCGCGGAAAACCTGGCTGAATTCGCTCAAAGCTATAAGGACGAGGTCGGCCTGCCTTTTATGATCGAAACCAACCCCAAATCCGTGATCGCAGAGAAGGTGCGCCTGCTGAAGGAGATGAATTGCGTCAGCGCCTCCGTCGCCATAGAATCCGGTGATCTGCAGCTTCGTAAGAAGCTTTTGAACCGTGTTGACTCCGAAGACGATATTGTAAGGGCATTTTCGCTCTTCAAAGATTTTGGCATCCGCACCTCTTCATTTAATCTGCTCGGCGTCCCTTATGAAACCAGGGAGACATTCATGCATACGGTCAAACTGAATAGGAAGGCGGGCGCCCAGTATCCTTCCATCGGGTTTTTCTTCCCCTTTGAAGGCACTGTTTTAAGGGATGAGGCGGTAAAAGGAGGCTTTTTTGACCCTGATCCGGGCGACCGCGTGTACCGGCATGACCGTCCGTCGCTTGTTTTTAAAGACCTCAAAGAGCAGGAATTGATCGAAATGCGCAATGTGTTTGTCCTTTATGTGAAATTGCCGGAACCATTCTGGCCGTTTATCAAAAGGTCGGAAGGCCTGGATCCGGTAGGGGTAAGGCTTCGCAAGAAGATCCTCGAGATTTACGAAGAAACCGTCTGGTCAAATAACGGATGGTATAAAGGAACAAACCGCGAAGCGGAATTCTTACGGGAGTTGAAGGCTTTGTCAGCGGAAGAGAAAATATGCGCGTAACCATCCATCAGCCCGAACATATTCCCTGGCCGGGATTTTTCCATAAGATTGCACAGGCAGACGTGTTTGTCGTTTTAGATAACGTCCAGTTCAGGAAGAATTATTTCCAAAACAGGAATAAGATACGCACTCCCGACGGTTGGTCATGGATAACGGTCCCGGTGCACCATTCTTTGCATACCCTGTTACAGGATGTGCAGGTAAGCGCCGATGAGCGCTGGAAGAAGAAATGGCTGGATTCGCTGTATCATGCTTACTGTAAGGCTCCCTATTTTGACGCATATTTCCCGGGTTTAAAGAACATAATCGATGAGCCGATAGCGGGCCTTTCGGCATTGAACCTGTCTTTGATCCGGGAGCTATGCCGGCTGCTCGGTATAAAAACAAGTTTTGTTCTCGCTTCCGGATTAGGTGCCAGCGGCCAGGGGAGCGATCTGATCCTGTCTTTATGCAAGAAGGTAAACGCCAAAGCTTACCTATCCGGCGTTTCCGGTAAAGATTACCTGAAATTGGATGATTTTTCCTGCGCCGGCATACAAGTGGAATTCCAGGAATTCCATCACCCTATTTATCGGCAGCTGCACCTTCCGTTTATGCCCTGCATGTCGATAGTCGATCTTTTGTTCAATTACGGCAAAGAAAGCCTTCAGGTCGTAAACGGCGTCGGTATTCCGGTCATGGCAGAGGTATTCTTATAAATATGCAAAAAAAATCAAAGATACTCATAACCGGCGGTGCAGGTTTTATCGGAAGCGCTATTGCGCGTTTTCTTCTTGGACGCGGCTTTGAAAACGTCTTTATCTTTGATAATTTCTCAACCGGCAGGAGAGAGGATGTCCCTGAGGGGTGCCGGATCATACGGGGAGATATCAGAAAGGAAAAGGACCTTGCCGGCCTCCCGGGAGGCATT
>JAQTNB010000211.1 GCA_028714055.1 Candidatus Omnitrophota bacterium | reverse complement strand
GGTTGTTTTGGCTGTTGACGGTAATTTTGACGACGCGCTTCGGCTGGTCAGGGATATCGCCGAATCGTATCCGATCACCCTGGTCAATTCGCTCAATCCTTACCGCATTGAAGGGCTGAAGACCGCCAGTTTTGAAGTTTGTGATGTCCTTGGGGACGCGCCGGATTTCCAGGTCATGCCTGTGGGCAACGCGGGCAATATTACCGCCTATTGGAAGGGGTATAAGGAATACAAAAAAGCGAAAAAAAGCACGCGCCTTCCCCGGATGCTCGGTTTTCAGGCGTCAGGGTCGGCGCCGATCGTAAAAGGCCATCCTATCCTTGCGCCGGAAACGATCGCGACGGCTATACGCATCGGTAACCCCGCCAGCTGGAAGCAGGCAGAGGCTGCGCGGGATGAATCCGCGGGGCTGATCGAGGCGGTTTCCGATAAGGAGATCCTTACGGCATACAAGCTGCTGGCTGAATGCGAAGGGGTTTTCGCCGAGCCTGCCTCAGCGGCATCGGTAGCAGGGCTGCTCAAACTGGCAAAACGCAGGTATTTTTCCCGTAACCCCGGCGGCAGGAAAAAAAAGATCGTCTGCATCTTGACCGGCCATGGCTTAAAAGACCCTGACAGGGCGATCAAGACCGTCAAGGAACCCGTTGCGGTCAAGCCGCGGCTGGAAGAGATATTAAAACACATAGGCTTCAAGCGGCCATGAGCCTTAAAAACAAGAGGGTCCTGGTCACTGCCGGGCCTACCTGGGTGCCGATCGACGCGGTGCGCGTGATCAGTAATACCGCGTCCGGAGAAACCGGGAATATGCTTGCCCGTGAGTTAGGCAGGCGGGGGGCGCGGGTGACTCTGTTGATGGGCCCCGCGCCAGTTGGGCGCGAAAAGGTAAAAGAAGCCCGGGTAGTGGCTTTCCGGTTTTTCGACGAGCTTAAAAAAGAACTGTTCAGCCGGCTGCGCAGCGGCCGCTACGATATCTTGATCCACGCAGCAGCGGTTTCGGATTACCGGCTCAAATATCCGTTGAGCGGGAAGGTTGATTCGGGGAAAAGAGCGCTTACGCTCACGCTGGTCCCCACCGAGAAACTGATCCTCTCCGCAAAGAAGCTCGGCAAGAAAATCTTCGTAGTCGGTTTCAAATTCGAACCTCATGCGGGCCGCAGGAAACTGATACGGGAGGCGGCAACACTCCTGGTGAAGGGCGCCTGCGATATGGTGGTGGCCAACACCTTCACTGCCGGCCGTTACCGCGCCTATATCGTTCGTCAGGATACGGTGCGGGGGCCGTTCACGGATAAGAAAGGATTAGCCAGGGCCCTGGCAAAGCAATTATGAAATATGTAGTCTTGGTCGGAGACGGGATGGCGGATTACCCCATTAAGGAACTGGGTGAGCGTACTCCATTGGAGGCAGCCCGCACCCCGAATATGGATTTTATTGCCGGCACCGGGATCCTGGGGCGCGTAAAGACGATCCCCGCGGATATGACGCCTGCTTCGGACGTCGCGAATTTAAGTATCTTAGGATATGACCCCGCGCGGTTTTATGCCGGCAGGGGTCCGCTTGAAGCGGCAAACCTGGGGATCGAACTGAGCGAAGGGGACGTGGCGTTCCGCTGCAACCTGGTCACTGTTTCCGGAGATACGCTGGTCGATTACAGTTCAGGCCATATCAGTTCCAAAGAGGCATCGGTTTTGATCCATTACCTTGACCAGCGCCTGGGGGCTCAGGGGGTACGGTTCTATCCGGGGGTGAGCTACCGGCACCTGATGGTCGTTTCCGGAGGGGCAAAAGACCGGCTGGAAGAGGTCAAGTGCACGCCTCCTCACGATATCATCGGGCAGGGGGTCTCTGCGCATCTTCCGAAAGGGGAGAATGCCCAGATGTTGATCAGCCTGATGGAAGAATCGCGGGCCGCGCTCGACGCGCACGAAGTCAACCACGTCAGGCTCGATTTGAAAGAGAACCCCGCCAATATGATCTGGCTGTGGGGGCAGGGGAAAAAACCCAGCATGCCTTCTTTTGCCGAGCGTTTCGGCGTCTCCGGCAGCGTCATCTCGGCGGTGGACCTTATTAAGGGGTTGGGCAGGATCATCGGCCTTAAGGTAATAAACGTGGCCGGAGCGACCGGCTATTACGATACGGATTACAAAGGAAAGGCCAAGGCGGCGCTGGCGTCCTTAGAGGACAATGATTTTGTGTTTTTGCATGTGGAGGCGCCTGACGAAGCGGGGCATAACGGAGACCTGAGGGAAAAGATCGCCGCTATCGAGCGTTTTGACAAGCTGGTTGTCGGCACGATCCTGGGCACCTACAAACGCAAACGCAATTTCAGGATCCTGGTGCTGCCGGACCATGCCACGCCCGTTTCATTGCGGACGCACACGGCCGAGCCGGTGTGTTTCGGCATGTTCGGCAAAGACATAACCGGAAAAGGCTTCGCGGGTTTTTCCGAGAAAGAAGCGGCAAATTCCCAGCTCTTCTTCGAGAAGGGCCATGAGTTGATGGAATATTTTATCAGGGGCTGCGCGCAATGAGCCCTTGGGCGCGCTGAGCGCCCGGTCCATGGCGGCAGCCGCGGCGCAGGAAGCGATCGTAGTGTTCGGGAGGAACAGACATGCAGCGTAGGGGTTTAGTGGTGCAGAAATTCGGCGGGTCTTCCGTCGCCAACGTCGAGCGTATCCAGAACGTCGCCCGGCGTGTCGTCAGTTACAAGAAAAAAGGCCATGACGTCGTGGTGGTGGTTTCCGCGCTCGGCGATACGACCGACGAGCTGCTGGAGCTGGCAGCCAAGATCAATACCGACCCTTCGGAACGCGAGATGGACATGCTGCTTTCAACGGGAGAGCAGATCTCCGTAGCGCTGCTGGCCATGGCCATACATAAGCTGGGGCTTGAGGCGATCTCTTTTACCGGTTC
>JAQTNB010000210.1 GCA_028714055.1 Candidatus Omnitrophota bacterium | reverse complement strand
TCACATCCTGCCAGTCCGCCCCGGAACGTGAATCCGCATAGTCGTTGATGAGGTTTGCGCCCAAGTGCAACCCGACGGCTGCCGCCAGCCCCAGGAAAAATCCGGCAACGTTGAAATGCCGGCGCTCGATAAGGGAACCGAACACAAAAGCCAGCACGCTTGCGCTGATAAAGGGAAGCCTCAGCGCCCTGACAATATCGTCCAATCCGGCTGTGCGGGGTTTCATTTTCCGCTCTTAAAAAGGATGCCTGTAAGTGTAATTGTATTGTACCGCCGATGTTTATATGTTATCATAAAAATATGTTCAATAAAATAAGAATCCGTATCGAGCGGGAACTGAAAACATTCGTCCGCGATATCAACACGGAATACCGCCTCAGCACGATCTCGGGGCTTCTGTATAAAGGCATACAAGACTTTGTGCTCAGGCCCGGCAAGCGCATCCGCCCCGTCCTCTTTGTTGTCGGATACCTTGGTTTTTCCCACCGGGAGAAACCCGGGCTCTACCGCAGCGCTGTGGCGCTTGAGCTCCTACACGACTTCCTGCTTATCCACGACGACATCATCGACAAATCCGATACGCGCAGGGGCAAACCTTCGATGCATGTTTTGCTCCAGCGCTCCCTGGGAAACAATGCCCACCGCCTTAAGTTCAACGGAGAGGACCTGGCAATCGTGGCAGGAGATGTGCTCTATGCGCTTGCCATCCATGCATTCCTCTCCATCGATGAGGACCCCCGGCGCAAGGAGCAGGCGCTGAAAAAATTCATCCTCTCTGCCATGCATACCGGCGGCGGAGAGTTCATCGAACTTTTATATAGCAGGAAAGGTTTTAACCGGCTGGACAAAAAAGATATCTATAAAGTTTATGACCTGAAGACCGCCTCGTATTCATTTGCCTCGCCTCTTACGACGGGCGCGATCCTGGCGGGCGCTTCGCCAAAGCAGCAGGAGGCGGTTTTCCGCTACGGGATATCCCTCGGAAGGGCGTTCCAGATCAAAGACGATGTAATCTCGCTCTTCGACGATGAAGAGGAAACCGGAAAGCCTGCGCTCTGCGATCTACAGGAAGGGAAAAAAACCCTGCTGGTATGGCATGCCTACCACCATTCATCCAGCGCAGGGAAAAAAGAAATTGAAGGAATCCTCACCAAAAAAAAGGTAACCCGCGAAGACCTTCTGGCGATGCGGCGCATCCTTATTGGCTCCGGAGCGCTCGATTACGCCCGGGCTCAAATACACGCACTGATCAAACAGGCTAAAAACCACTTTGTTTCTTCGGGAATCAAAAAGCCGTACCGCCTGCTTCTGGACGCCTGGTCTAAGAAACTGCTCGCCCTATGACCTTAGCGCTCCTTTAACGCTCCAGGCTGATACAGATAAATTTACACTCCTTGTTTTCCATATCCAGAAAGAGCGCGTTCTGCGGGTCGATCTCTTTGACCTTTTTAATGCTTTCTTCGTAACGCGCCTGATCGCCGTTAATTTTATAGAGCTGCGCGAGCCTGACATAGGCGTCGGCAAACCGGGGGTCTTTCTCCACCGCCATTTCCAGATAGCTTTGGGCCTTCTTTTTATCCCCCCCGTCGACACCGGGAGCAAGGAAATAAAAGCTTCCCAGCCCGAAAAGTACTGCCGGAGAATCAGGTTGCAGATTTTGGGCTTTCTTTAAGTACGGCAGGACCGCTGTGCCATTGGCGATTTTGGCAACCGGACCCCCGTAGTGCGCAAGCATCCCTTTGCCTCCCGCAACCAAAAGATATGCCCTGGTGTAGTTGCTCGTATCGACCTTCTCCTTCCCCATACCAACCACCCGGTAAGCCAGCCTTACGCATTCTTTGAAATCCATCCGCGTGTATCTAATGTAGGCAAGGCTTATAAAGGCCGGGGCAAAATCAGGATTTTTTTCAACCAACCCTTCCAACACAGGCTCTGCGTTATCCAGATCATGCTGCCTGCGCCAGACTTCCGCCAAACCCCATTGCGCCTCAAAAGACTCCGGGAGAAGCGCCCGCATTCTTTCAAAAGCCTTTCCCGCATCGTTATCCCTATGCGCGTTGAGATATACCAGGCCAAGCACATACAAGGCCGACGCAGAAGGGACATAGGCAGCTTCTTCCTGCGCCTGCTGTATGCTTTTGGCATCCGCCTCCCCATGCAGCCTTTTCCAATCAAGCGGCTCGGCATAAACGCGGATCGCCAGGGACAGACCGAGCGTCACTGAAAATACCGCTAACAAAAATATTTTCTTCACCCGCTCTCCTTCTTAAAATATTCCCAGGCCAGAATCGTGACGGTAACCATGCTGAATCCAAAGAGGAAATCCTCAAGCGGAATGCTTCCCAGGCGTAATCCTAAAAAAAACTTTGGCGCGTAACGCACGATCCCCCTGCCGGTAAGGTACCCGTTGACCAGCAGCTTAAAGCCGAAAATTACGCACAAAAAAAAGTAGTAGTCCCTACGCTCCAGAAGCCGTATCGAGCTTAGGCGGTCAAGGAAAACGGTTGCCAAAACCGAAGCTGCGGCAATAACGGTATATTCTTTCATTGCCACATCCTTTGTATAAGATATTTCATTGCTTCCCAGGTAAAAATACAACAGAAAGGAATAACCACAAAAAAGAGCGTTTCCTCGAGCGGAAGGTTGATTACCCGCATACTGAAGACAGCCCCGGGATCAAAATACCAATGCCCGCGCCAGACGGCAAATACATCCCAGGCGCCGAAAACCGCCAGGACCACGGCTATGCTTGCGGCAAGGGCGAGGGGTTTTCGGTAAAACTTCAGAGGAGGATAGAAACTCAGCAGGAAAGGGACAGAGCCGGAAATCAGTAAGATGAGCATGTATGGGGACATAATATTAACGAAGCTAATTTTAAATTACAAATAACAAATGACAAATAACAATTAAAATTTACAATAACCA
>JAQTNB010000209.1 GCA_028714055.1 Candidatus Omnitrophota bacterium | reverse complement strand
TCATGCGTATGAGGAGTGGGGGATCGATTTTATAAAACGCCTTAACGGGATGTTTGCCTTTGCGCTCTGGGACGGGAGGTTAAATAAATTATTCCTGGTTAGGGACAGGCTCGGCATCAGGCCGCTGCATTATCTGCTTGATGCAGGGAGGCTTGTATTTTCCTCCGAGGCAAAAGCAATCCTGAAGTACAGCGGTTTTAAAAAAGATCTGAATTTTGACGCCATGGATGATTTTCTCACCTTTCGCTATATCCCCGGCGACGTCACATTCTTTAAGCAGATCAGGGTCCTTGAGCCTGCGCATATGCTGATTTATCAGGAGGGCAAGGTTGAAATACGAAGATACTGGGATATACCGTTGCAGGAAAGGAAAGGTTTGCGTCAGGCCGATTATGAAGAAAAATTTTATTCCCTGTTGAACGACTCTACGAAAAGATGCCTTTTAAGCGATGTGCCCCTGGGGGTCTATCTAAGCGGCGGGCTGGATTCCAGCGTCATTGCCGGCCTGGTGAAGAAAAACTATAACCGGGAATTAGTGGTATTCTCCCATGGC
Organism: Candidatus Omnitrophota bacterium; assembly: GCA_028714055.1. GTDB lineage: Bacteria > Omnitrophota > Gorgyraeia > Gygaellales > Profunditerraquicolaceae > JAQTNB01. The sequence goes on along the minus strand of JAQTNB010000209.1, from coordinate 2,380 downwards.
TTTGACGGCCAGGAAGATGAATTGAAGTATGCCCGCCGCGTAGCTGAGTTCCTCGATGCCCGCCATCACGAGGTCCTGATCAAGGAAGAGCACCTGAGCCTTTTGCCCGATATCATCTATCATATGGATATGCCTATCGCCAATTCGGATATCGTCGGGTTTTATCTTTTGGCAGAGCTCGCGCATAAGCATGTGAAGGTATTTCTTACCGGAGAGGGTTCGGATGAGCTTTTCGGCAGCTACGTGCATCAGGAAACGCTCTATTACGGCTATAAGCTTAAAAAGTTGATCCCCGGTTTTCTCTTGCGTAAAGTTATCCCGGCCCTGATCAAAAAATCCCCTTTAAGCCTGGTCAACAAGCTCTTCCGTTATCCGGGCTATTCCCTGGATGAGGAATCAAGGCTCAAGCTCCTGGATTATTTTTATTCTCAAGGGTTGCCCTCCGATTATTTCTGCATAAATTCACTCTTTAATTCCCGGCAGAAAGACGGCCTGTACGCCGGCGGATTTAAGTCGCGGCTCAGCAATGAGTCGGCAGCCAAAAAAAACTTAAGTAAAATACTTTTTGATGATAGTATAGAACATGTTTTCAACCGCCTGATTTACCTTGAGTTTAAATACTGGCTGCCAACGTATCATCTGATGAAGGAAGACAAGATCGCCATGTCTTTTTGCCTGGAATCGCGCTACCCCTATCTGGACCATACGGTCGTTGAGTTCATGGCAGGCCTGCCGGTAAGCCTTAAGAAAAAGGGCCTGAAAAGAAAATACCTGCTCAGGAAGGTTACGCAGGGCCTGATCCCGGAAGAGATACGAAGGAGGCCTAAAGGACCGATACTGGTCCCGATCAATAAATGTTTTGATAAAAATTTTGAATCCATGCTCGCAGGCTATTTTACCAGGGAGAAAGTGGAAAAGCGCGGATATTTCAATTACGGCTATATCAAGAATCTTATTGAAAACAGGAGAAAGAACCCCTTTTTGATCGACCGGCAACTTTTTGCCCTTCTTTCCCTGGAGATATGGCACAGCCTTTTTATAGACAGGTAACTGATATGGAAGATTTCTGGAAAGAAAAAAAAGTCCTTGTTACCGGTGGAACAGGGTTCCTGGGAAAACATCTTATCGATGAGCTTTCGGGGAGAAAGGCGCAAGTGACCGTTCTCGATTTCCGTAAGCCAAACTTCGATGTAACCGGATTTGATTTCCTGGAAACGGATATACGGGATGCAGGGGGGGATCAATAAAGCCTGCGAGGGCATGGAGGTCGTGTTCCATCTGGCGGCTATCCCTTCTATTGTCAGGGCAAAGCGTGACACCTACCGCAAGATCAATGTGGAAGGAACGCGTAATGTCCTACAGGCAAGCCTGACGCATAACGTAAGGAAGGTTATCCATGTCTCAAGCAGCACGGTGTACGGGGTCCCGGCTGAGTTTCCGCTGAAGGAGACAAGCCTCCTGCATCCTATCGGTAAATACGGGAAGAGTAAGTTAGAGGCAGAGAATCTCTGTGGAGATTTTGTGCAAAAGGGGCTTGATATCAGCATCATCCGCCCCCGGGTGATAATGGGCCCCGGGAGGATCGGGATATTCAGCATCCTATTTGAACGTATTATCAGGGGTCAGAACTTATACATTATCGGGAACGGGCGCAATATTTTTCAGTTTACTCACGTTGCGGATATGTCTTCCGCTTGCATAAAGGCGGCAGCACTCCTTACGCCCGGGCTGTTCAATATCGGCTCGGAAAAAACATTGCCTGTGCGAGAAGAACTTATGCAACTTATCCGGCATGCCAATAGCAGGTCCAGGATCATGTGTTTGCCTGCCTTAATGGCGCGGGCCGCACTTAAAAGCCTGTCTCTTCTGGGTATTTCTCCGCTGGTAGATGAGCAATTTAGCATTGCCGACAGGGATTTTAAGCTGGATACAACTTTGGCAAAAAACGTGCTGGATTGGACTCCTGCGTATAGCAATATCGACAGCCTCATCCAGGCCTTTGACTGGTATGCAGCGCATATCAAAGACACGGGAGGGCAGTACAAAAGAATTCTGGGGGTATTAGGCAAATTTAAACACGCGCATATGGGCGGTTTTCAAGGGAGTTAACATGTCTGAGGTTCCAAAGAAACGCATACAGGATTTTTGGACTGAAAATGTCCCGGGGTGGGATATCTTTTCGAAGAAGTACAGCACCGACCAGGAGGAATTTTACCTTGAAGCAGACAAATTCCGTTACCGCCATGACGACTATATCATACCATTGATCGATTCTTTTGCCGGGCAAGGCAGGAGCGTCCTGGAGGTCGGCTGCGGTCTGGGGTCTGACAGCCGCTCTATTTCTCGAAAGGGAGCCCGTGTTACCAGTCTCGACCTGTCT
>JAQTNB010000208.1 GCA_028714055.1 Candidatus Omnitrophota bacterium | reverse complement strand
ATCAACCGCTTGGGGCATCACCTCTTTTAAGGCCGAGTCCTCCTCGGCCTGCGCCTGCGCAATGATCTTTGCTTTGGTCGCGCTGTTGACGAACGCCAACAAACCCCCCGCTACCACACACATGGTCCCCAGGATCAAGCCGTAACGTATCATCTCTTTCATTTTACCGCCTCCAGCTTTGCCCGCTTGATCGACTGCACCAGGTTCCTGCCGGCAGGGCAGACATAACTGCATACGCCGCATTCAATACAATCCAGCGCGCCGTATTCTTTTGCCTGCTGCCATAATTCGGCCCTGCCGCACAGGTCGATTGATGTAGGCATCAGCCCCACGGGGCACTCCCTGACGCAGGCGCCGCAGCGGATACAAGGTTCTTCGCTGAGCTGGCGCGCCTCATCGCCGCTTAAGAGCAGGACCCCTCCGCTGGACTTGATGACCGGGACATCGTCGCTATATTGGGCGATCCCCATCATCGGCCCTCCCATGATGATCTTAGCCGGCTCTTCCCGTAACGGGCCGCAGTAAGCGATAAGCTCTTTGATCGGCGTCCCCAGGCGGACCCTGAGGTTCTTAGGATGTTCAAACAGGCTTCCGGTCACCGTTACCAGCCGCTCATACAGGGGCTTGCTGAAATAGAGCGCTTCGTAAAGCGCAAATACCGTTGCCACGTTATGCACGACCACCCCGACGTCAAACGGAAGCTTGCCTCGCGGCACCTCCCTGCTCAGGACGTTCTTTATCAGCTGTTTTTCTCCGCCCTGCGGATAGCGGGATGAGAGGACGCGCAGGTGCCAGCCGTTGTCGCGCAGCTGCGCGCGCATTGCCTTGATGGCGTCGGGCTTATTTTCTTCGATCCCGACATACACGTTCTTTACTCCAAGGCATGCGGCAACCGCTTCTATCCCCAGCAAGAGCTGGTAATGGTATTCGACCATCAGGCGCGAATCCGAAGTAAGATAGGGCTCGCATTCCGCTCCGTTGATTATCAGGGTATCGATTGGTTTCGGAGGATTAAGCTTGACGTGCGCGGGAAAGGTCGCGCCTCCCATGCCGACGATCCCGGCTTCAAGTGCGATGGCGCGCACCTGCTCGGGAGAAAGGCTTCTGACCTCTTCCTTACTGCGCTGTTTGAGGCCCGCAACAACCCGGTCTTCCCCGTCATTTTCAATGACGATAGCCTTGCACCGGGAGAGCACCGGATGGGCCCAATCCTGGATACCGGCGACCTTCCCGGAAACTGACGCATGGACCGGAGCCCAAACGTGGGCCTGGATACCGGCGATCCGCTGGCCCAAATTTACCGTATCCCCTGCCTTGACTTCAGGAAGGCAGTGTTTTCCCAGATGCTGGCTTAAAGGCAGATACACCCGCGAGGGTGCAGGCAAAGACTGTATGCTTTGATCTTGCGTATATTCTTTATGTTCGGCAAGCTTTATCATGTCTGACACCAGGGCATCCGGCGGTAGAAGATAAGCTCAAGCGCGCCAAGCACGCTTAAGACCACGCCCACCGTGATGAGGATGCCTCCATGGGAGAATTTTTCCGCCAGGACACTGCTAAGCAGCATAAATACCAAAAACCCCAGGTGCATGACGATCTCCATGGAGCTGAAGATCTTGCCCAGCATCTGGTTGTCGCTTACCGTGTGGACGATCGTGTTGGCCGCGATCATGATCGGAGCGACCAGCATCCCCAGCGCAAACGCCAGGACCGCGGCGACTGAAAATAAGGGGTACCGCTGCAGGGTGAGCGCAAAAACAACAAGCATTATACCACTGAGCACCAAAGACACAAAGATTGTTTTATACTGCGAAACCCGGTGGCCGAAGCGGCCGTAAACAAGGGAGCCGGCAAAAAGCCCGATCCCCAAAAACATCACCAAAAGCCCCAGGTCCTTGGTGGCGGACCCCAGGTATTTCTGCACGAATACGATCGTCACCACATACACCGCACCCAAAGCCGCCCAGAGGATGAAAATGAGCGCCGCGGTAAGGCGGATACTTTTATTGCGGATGAAATACAAGACGCCTTCCTTGATCTCCTGGAAGACCGATTTACTGATCAGCTCGACGATCTCCTTACCGACCTCGCGCAGGTCCACCCGCAAGGATTGTTTTTTGACGATAGAAAAGACCAGCGCCGCGGAGATAAAAAAGCTGGTGGCGTCCAGGTAGAAACCGGCGCGGGGCCCGAGCATCTCCACGACGATGCCGCTCAGGCCGAAGCCCAGGATCGCGGCGATCATGCCGGTGGTATTGACCAGGGAATTGGCGATCAGCAGGTCCTTGCTTTCCACCAGTTCCGGAAGGATGGAAAGCTTTGCCGGCACAAAGAACCTGCCGATGCAAAAGACGATGAAAACGATTATATAAATGGGGACGAGGCTGTTTGAATAAAAAAGAAAAGCGGGGATCGCCAGCACCAGGAGCGCGCGCAGCAGGTCGCAGGTGTACATCGTGCGGCGCCTGTCCCAGCGGTCGACATAAACGCCGGCAATGGGGCCGATGAGGAATACGGGGATGATGGTAAAAGAGAGGATCTTGGCGATACCCATGGCCGAGCCGGGATCGCGCATGTATATAAGGCCGATAAGCGCCATTTGGTTGAGGCGGTCCCCCAACTGCGAAATGATCTGCCCCAGCCAGAGAAAAAAGAAATTACGTTTGAATAGGACCTTGCGGAACCTGGGCACGTATATGATAAAATAAGAGCTGGCGAGAGGAGTTGAACCTCCGACCCGCGCTTTACGAAAGCGCTGCTCTACCAACTGAGCTACGCCAGCATAAAAACAGTAAAGAACCTAAAGATTCAAGGCCTTGATCAGGGCATCCACTACCTTGGGGTCATACCGGACGTTCGCGAAACGCAGCAGCTCTGCCTTGGCCTGCGCGTTATCCATGCCCTTACGGTACGGCCGGTCGGAGGTCATGGCATCGTAG
>JAQTNB010000207.1 GCA_028714055.1 Candidatus Omnitrophota bacterium | reverse complement strand
AGCGGGTAGTGAGTATTGAGAAAAAACAAAAACCAAAAAACAAAAAATAAAACCCTAGAGGAGAAGTAAAATGACCGAAGAAAATATCAATTTGGAAGAGCTGTATAAACAAAGCATTGCCATTATCCGCGAGGGCCAGCTGGTAAAAGGCAAGATCGTATCCATCAGGCCCCGCGAGGCATTGGTAGACGTAGGGTTTAAATCCGAGGGGATCGTGCCGATCACGGAATTCGGCACCGGAGAGCTTGAGGTCGGCAAAGAGCTTGATTTTCTGGTTTCGTCCATGGAAGACGATTCCGGGATCATCGCGCTTTCCCGCGAAAAGGCTCTGCGCATCCAGGGGTGGGACAAGATCGTCAAGAACGCGCAGGAAGGCGATTTGATCGAAGGCAGGCCCACGAAAAAGATAAAAGGCGGCTATCTGGTAGACGTGATGGGGATCGAAGGTTTCCTTCCCGCGTCCTTATCGGCCTTCAAGAATATGGCGGATAAAGACGTGATCTACAAGCCTTTCAAGTTCAAGATCGTCAAGATCAATAACCTGAGGCGCAGCATCATCCTTTCACGCCGCGAGGCGCTGCAAAAGGAACGCTCGGAGACAAAGGAAAAGCTGTGGCAGGAGCTTAAAATCGGCGCGGTTTGCGCGGGGAACGTCAAGGCGATAACGGATTTCGGGGCATTCATTGACCTGGGAGGCGTCGACGGGCTGCTGCATATCACCGATATGTCCTGGTCGAAGATCAGCCATCCGTCGGAAGTCGTGGCTTTGGGGGACCGGATCGAGGTGCTCGTTCTGAACCTCGACAAAGAGGCAAACAAGGTATCCCTGGGCTTAAAGCAGAGGCTTCCCGACCCCTGGCAGGATATCGAGCAGAAATACAGCGTTGCTTCCCGCGTGAAGGGGAAGGTCGTGAATATCCTGCCGTACGGGATATTCGTCGAGCTGGAAAAAGGGATCGAAGGGCTGATCCATGTCTCCGAGATATCCTGGACAAAGAGGGTCAATAATCCCGGCGAGATGTTTGCCGTCGGAGATATCGTCGAGACGCAGGTCCTCAGCATCGATAAGGAGAGCCGCAGGATCTCTTTAAGCATCAAGCAGCTTGAGCAGAATCCGTGGCTTGAAGCGGAATCCCGCTATCCGGTAGGGACCAAGGTCTCCGGAAAGGTGCGCGGCTTTACCGATTACGGAGCGTTCGTAGAGCTCGACAGCAGCCTGGAAGGGATGATTCACGTATCGGATATGTCATGGACCAAGCGCGTGGCCCATCCGCAGGACGTGCTTAAGAAAAGCCAGAAGGTTGAGGTCATGGTGTTGTCCGTTGACGCGCAGAACCGCCGCATCGCCCTCGGCTTGAAACAGCTGCAGCCTAACCCCTGGTCGGAGATAGCCCTGAAATACCCCGTTGACACCGTCCTTGAAGTAGAGGTGGTGAACATCACGGATTTCGGCGCTTTCGTCAAGATGGACCAGGAGGTAGAGGGGCTGGTTTACAGCAGCGAGATCGACAGCGAATTCTTGTCAAAGCTTAAAGTCGGCGACAAGATGCAGGCAAAGGTGATCAAGGTCGACGTTGAACAGGCGAAGATCGGCCTGTCGGCAAGGATCTAAAAAAACATGCAGGGTTTAAGCGTTGCAAAGCAGCTGGAGATAATCAGGCGCGGAGCAGTCGAGATCATCTCCGAAGGCGAGCTGGCCAGGAAGCTTGAGGCGAGCGTCAAAGACAAGCGCCCCCTCAATATCAAGGCCGGCTTTGACCCGACTGCCCCTGACCTGCACCTGGGCCATACGGTGCTGTTAAGGAAGCTGAGGCAATTCCAGGACCTGGGGCACCGGGTGATCTTTCTGATCGGAGATTTTACCGGCCGTATCGGAGACCCCACGGGAAGGTCGGTGCTGCGTAAGCAGCTGGATAAGGAAGAAGTCTTGCGCAACGCCGAGACCTACCGCCAGCAGGTTTCCAAGATCCTGGATATGGCAAAGCTCCAGGTGGTCTTTAACAGCGAATGGTTCGAAAAGATGTCCGTGCTTGAGATGCTCAGGCTTACCGCCCATACGACCGTTTCCCAGATGCTGGCGCGGGAGGATTTCAAGAAACGCATGAGCAAAGCAGAGGATATCTCGCTTTTGGAGTTCATGTACCCTATTTTGCAGGGGTATGATTCCGTTGTGCTTAAGGCCGATGTCGAGCTGGGAGGGACAGACCAGATATTCAACCTTCTGGTGGGAAGGGATATCCAGCGGGATTTCGGCCAGGAGCCGCAGGTCGTGCTTACCATGCCGCTTCTGGAAGGGCTGGACGGCGTGCAGAAGATGAGCAAGTCCTACTCCAACTTCATCGGCATAAGCGAAGCCCCCCAGGAAATGTTCGGCAAGGCGATGTCTGTTTCGGACGACCTGATGCTGAAATATTACACGCTCCTGACCGACGAAGACCTCAAGGAAGTAAGGTCCCTTCATCCCAAGGAAGCCAAGATGAGGCTCGCGGAGGCTATCGTCAGGGGTTATCACGGCACGGAAGCGGCGGAGCAGGCACGCGCGGAGTTTGAGCGTGTTTTTAGCCGTAAAGAAGTCCCCCAGGATATGAGGGAGTTTGTCCTTTCGCAGGCAAAGCCGGCGGTTGCCGTGTTGGTGGAGAGCGGCCTGGTGAAAAGCGGCAATGAGGCGCGCAGGCTTATCAAGCAGGGGGCGGTCTTCTTTGAGGGCGTTAAGATCGAAAGCGAAGATTTCATCCTCCAGGGAAGCGGTATCCTTAAAGCGGGCTCACGGAGATTCCTGAAGGTCGTTGCTGCATACTAGCTGATGCTCCGACACCTGAAAAAAATAGACCCCTTTCACCGGGACGTTGCGGTTGTCTTTGTCGGTTCCTCGCTTTTCAACGTTCTGAACCTCGCATACCAGTTGCTGGCGGCACACAAGCTGACCCCGGCTGATTTTGCCTCCTTCAATA
>JAQTNB010000206.1 GCA_028714055.1 Candidatus Omnitrophota bacterium | reverse complement strand
CCGATCGCGGACAAGATCCTGGTTTTGGCCGCTTTCATCGCCTTCGTTCAGATGCAGCTGGTCGAGGACTGGATGGTCCTGATCATCATCTCCCGCGAGATACTGATCACGTCGCTGAGGCTTTTCGCCCTCAATAAAGGAAAGGTCCTTTCGGCTTCGCGCGCCGGGAAACATAAGACCCTTTCGCAGATGACGGTGATCTTTTTGATCCTGGGCTTTATCGTCTTCCAGGAGGTCATGAAGGCCTTTTTCGTCTGGAATCCCACCTGGGACAGCCTTTTCAAGAACAGTATCGACATCCTGATGCTCTTGATCGTCGGGCTTACCCTGTATTCGGGGTTTTCCTATCTTTGGGACAACCGTAAGATAATCGCGTAATTTTAAAAGGCCTTATCCTTCCCATGCCCCTGCGCGACAGGCTTTGCCTTTTTTTCACCTCATTCGGTTTTCTCGGTTATCTTCCTGCTTCGGGGACCGCGGGCAGTATCGCGGGCCTCGCGCTATATTGGCTTGTGCGCTCGAATGTTTTTGCCCTGGCGGGATTAACGTTTTTTTTGACGCTGGCAGGCATACTGCTGGCCGGCAGGACCGAGAGGATACTGGGGAAGAAGGACGCTTCCGTGGTTGTGATCGATGAAGTAGCGGGCATGCTGTTGAGCCTGCTCTTTCTTCCCGTTGACATCCGGATCGTTTGCGCGGGTTTCCTGCTTTTTAGGGCCCTGGACATCGTAAAGCCATATCCGGCAGCCGCTGCAGAGCGGTTGAGAGGGGGTTTAGGGATCATGGCCGATGATCTGATTGCCGCGGTTTATACGAACTGTATCCTTCAGGTTGCCGTGAGGATCGTTTCAGCGAGGCTTTCGTAAAGCGGGCCTTTTGGGGTGAGCGTGCTTTTAAAAAGCGTTATCCTGCCGACATGAAACTCCGGGTTTTCTGCTTTATAAATCCCTCCCGCATTTGAAAGCGCAGCAGATAACCGCAGATTATTTAAGCTTGACCTGGTTCTGCCTAGAGTTATATGCGAAGAAAATGGTTTATCTTCCCTCGGTATAGCTATTTTAAAGAGGCTATCCTCCACTAAAGCCGCTAATTCCTTGATATTTTGGTTCCCCTTTTCCACTCCTAACCAGATTACCCGCGGATAGCGTAAGGAAGGGAAGGCGCCGAGCTCTCCCAGGCTTGCTTCAAAAGGCCGTATTTTATTGCCGGCCTGAGCCAATGCGGCTGATACCTGCCCGATCTGTTCCGGGTTAAGCTCTCCAAGGAATTTCAGGGTCAGATGGATGTTAGGCGTTTCCACCCATTTTACGTCAGCCTGGCTTTTTTTCAGTTCTTCCTGTATCCCGCCGAGAAGTTTGGTTATTCTTTCCGGCAAGGCAATAGCGATAAATGTCCTCATTTATTAAGGTGTTTGGGGAGTTGCTGTAAGAGCAGCTTTAGCGCGGCGATTGCAGTTTGCCTGCGGATCCCGCAACGCGTGCCGGAGAAACAAAATCTCTTGCACAGCAGCCTGTCGGCAGTCTTGAGCGCGATGAATACCGTGCCCACGGGTTTAGCCGGGGTTCCTCCGGAGGGGCCGGCAATCCCGGTTATCCCGATGCCGATATCGCAGCGGCATTTTTTACGCGCCTTTTCTGCCATGGACCTGGCTACGGGTGCCGAGACAGCGCCGTAGCGCCCGAGGGTCTTGGCAGGGATGCCCAGTATCTCCTGTTTTGCCTGGTTGCTGTAGGTGACCAGGCCCAGAAGGAAGTATGCCGAGCTTCCCGGAAGGCGGGTGAGGGTCTCGCTTAACAACCCTCCGGTGCAGGATTCGGCAACGGCAAGGGTCAGGCCGTGCCGGGTGAGGAGAAGGTGGATTTTTTTTAGTATCCGTATCATCAACCACCATTATACGTTTATTTCATTGACAAGGCAAATTTTTGTGTTACTATTTAGTATACAATTAATCTTCGGGGCATGGTGAAAATCCTGACCGGCGGTTAAGCCCGCGAGTCCGCCATAAAGTGTGGCGGACAGATCTGGTAGATTCCAGAGCCGATGGTTACAGTCCAGAGGAGAGAAGATTAAGGATGTCCTATTCCCGAAGATTGTCTTCGGGAATTTTTTTGTGAGGCGCTATGTTTAATCAGGTTAACGAGATCGTTGAAGACTTAAAACACGGCAGGATGGTCGTTATCGTGGATGATGAAGACCGCGAGAACGAAGGGGACCTGGTCATGGCGGCTTCTTTTGCCAAGCCGGAAGACATCAATTTTATGGCAAAGCACGGCCGGGGGCTTATTTGCGTGCCCATGGAAGAAGAAAAGCTCAAGCACCTGGGCCTGGGGCCGATGCTTAAGGAAAATGCCGCTTCCCACAAGGAAGACCCGTTTGCGACTGCCTGGGTGATCTCGGTTGACGCCGCCTCCGGCGTTACCACGGGGATCTCGGCCTATGACCGCGCGCGTGCCATCAGCGTATTGATCAACCCCCAGAGCAAGCCCAAAGACCTGGTTTCTCCCGGCCATATTTTCCCGTTGCGCGCGCGTAACGGCGGGGTGCTGGTGCGCGCGGGGCATACCGAGGCAGCGATCGACCTGATGAAGCTCGCCGGGGTATATCCGGCCGGCGTCATCTGCGAGATCATGAATGACGACGGCACCATGGCAAGGCTGCCGCAGCTTTTACATTTTGCAAAGCAGCATAGCCTTAAGATATTTTCCATCGCCCAGCTTATCGAATACCGGCGCCATTCCGAAAAGCTGATCGAGCGGGTGGCGGAAACCGTGCTGCCGACCGATTACGGGACCTATAAATTCATCCTCTACAAGGACCTTACCAACGATAAGGTCCATGCCGCCATGGTCCTGGGGGATGTCGGCAAGAACGGGGTTTTAGTGCGCGTACATTCGGAATGCCTGACCGGGGACGTGTTCGGTTCCCTGCGCTGCGATTGCGGCAGGCAGCTTAAGAAAGCA
>JAQTNB010000205.1 GCA_028714055.1 Candidatus Omnitrophota bacterium | reverse complement strand
TCCGATCTCGGAAGGCTCGCATGCCTTCCCCGGGCAAGAAGCCTTGCCTGGCTCAGCTTCTGCTGCTCCCATTCCATATCCGTAGAAAGGAATGAAATCGCCGGGCTCCTTAACTGCAGGTAAAAATTAAAGCCTTTGGTCAATTCTTCGCCCTTCCAGAAGATCCTCCCCGCTCCCTTGTCGAAGAAGAACCTTAAGTTTCCCTCTCCGACTTCCCCCTCCGGGCGTATCCGAGATACAAAATCCACCAGGCCTTTGTCTTCTGCAAAAAAGAAAACTTTCATAAAGAGCGCATCGTGACCGCCCTTGGGTAACTCCAATTTATTTCTGTGATTATGGCAGACAAATTCTGTGTTTTCCGCCACCTTCTGGGCTTGGCCACTAACCCGATGGAGTGAATAGGACAGTCCGAGGGGGTTCGCGCGCGCATCCAAAGCCAGCCACGGTGTCCAGGTTTGCCGGGTGGAAACACCGCTTAACCCCAGGACCCCCGAATACATACGCAGATCTACCGATATTTCTTCGGCGTTGAAATTCGGCCGGCCAAGCGTCCCCTTTTCATAACAATCGAACCACTCCCCGTAGTCTTTGCCGAGGGATATCTTGGCATTAATATCGTTCAAGACCAGGCGCTCATCTGAAATAAAACGCACCTGCCAGCGAAGAGAATTTTCCGTAATGCCCAATTTCCACTCCTGCTGTACCGGGATACCTGGCCAGGAGGCGCGGGCAATAAGCTCGTGCCCGCTTACACTCTTTACATCCCAGAAAGCCTCCAGGTTATCCCGGCGCTTATTATCAAAGACAAAGGAAAAAAAGAACCCATCATTTTGAGTGATTTGTTTTCCCGCGTAAAAAACGCTCAAGCGTCCGTCTTTGAAAATAAGCCGTGTCTCACCGGCCTCAAGAACCCCCGAATGCGCCTGATACGGTACGACCCTCAGCGTATCATCAAAGAATTTTTGATTCAGCAGGATATAGAGGTACGTTCCTTGGCCGATCTTGATCAGCCGCACCGGAAGGAACTGCCTGCGCAAATCTTCAAAGAGCTTTTCAAATACCTGCATATCCTGAGGCGTAAGCTTATTAAAGACTTCGATGTTACACTTCCGGAAATCTTCCGCGATCTCCTGGCGTGACGGCCAATCTTTTTCCGCGGCCCTGAGAATAAGGATATCGAAATTTCCGGCTTCGCGCAGGAATTTCTGCGTATTCTCATAGAATCCCGTCATGCCTATATTGTCTGCCAGGTAAGAAACCGGATAGGGAGAGCGTGCGCTGCGTTCCCCCCAGATCGTTGACGGCCAAATCACCCCTACGCGCAAAGGCCGCTGAAGGGCAAGCCGTTTTCTATACCCGGAGAGTATGGTCAAAAGATCGGTGTTGACCTGCCCCCGCTGGCGGTATGCGGTCTTATAGTAGCGCAGCCAGTCAAAGGAAAAATAATTCTCATAGTTGAGAATACCGGTATAAAAGATATCCTGTATCGCGGCCTTTAAAAGACCAGTGCCGGATATGTACGCGCTCGGCATGAAGGAGAGAAGACAATATTGCAGGATGCCGAAGCAGACGGAGCAGGCAACGATGGATCTGCGCACGCGCACGGAAGTGATCCGACTTATGCCCAGTGCCGTCATCAAAGCTATCGCGGGTAAAACCGGCATAATATAGCGCGGGGACTTACTTGCTATCAGCGTAAATACCGCGTAAGGGGCGAGTACCCACAGGGCAAACATGACTTTACCGCGCAGCCCGGAACGCAAGAAGAGGAACGCCCCTAATAAGAACAGGAGGGAAAAAAAGAGCGAAACCTGATAGGGAAAAATGCTTTGGGCGTAATAGAGTATGCCGTCAAACGAATAAAAGGGGAGCGTTTTTTCGGTGATCGCCTTACCGACAACAAGAAATGCTTCAAGCTTGTCCTTGCGGATAAAATACGCTGATATAATCTGGTAGGTATACCACCAGCTCGCAAAAATCATAGCGGTAACCAGCGCAAATAAAATATTGCGTATTTTTTTTAGGCGTTCTTCTGCCGGTCGTAGTGCATGCCATACGGCAAAGGTCAGTGGCCCGACAATAAAAAAAGGGGCGGTCCATTTTGTAAAGAGGGCGACTCCCAGTGAAACGCCGAACAACAATGACATGCGCAGGCTGCCGAAATCGCGCGTATAGAGGAGGCAGCAGAAAACAAGCGTAACCGTAGCGGTAAGCGGAAGGTCAAGCATGACAAAGCCGGACATGGCAAATACCATCGGGAACATCGCGCAGATAAACGCGGCATACAGCCCGGTACGCCAATCGCCCGTAAGTTTCTTGCCTATAAGGTAGGTCGAACCAAGCAGCATATAAACAAAGAGGAGGTTTGATGTCACGGTGTGCGCCTTGCTGAACCCTCCGGGGAGGTTCGCCAGGGCGGCACAGATATAAAAAAAGGGCGGGTAGGCAAACCCGACAAAGATTGTCGCGACCTGGCTAAGCGGAAGTTTTTCCGGGAAGGAAAACGTAAAAATACGGTAAAGGTCGAGGCTGGCTACCAGGTGGAACGATTCATCGGCATGGATGACCGCCTGATAATAGCGCGAGAGAAGAAAAAGGTTGACCGCTCCGTAAGACGCCAGGATCGCGCCGATGGCCGAAGCAACGACAATGCGTGGTCTCATATTCATAATTTAGAGCCGCTAACCTCCGAGCTCCACCGTCCCGGAAAAACACGGGTATTCACCGGGCAAATACAGCGTCTGCTCAGGCAGGCAACACTGCAGGACCCTCCCCCGATGGTAAAGGTCGGAGTTGACGACGCGCAGGAAATGCTCCGGTTTATCCTCAAGACAGCGCAATGTCACGGACGGTAAGGGTCCTGCGCCGACGCAAGCCACCGTGCTGCCGGCGGCAGCGGCACACGCATACAGCATCTCCCAGTCGTCGTCGACCCCTGCCCGGAAATCGCCGAAATCCCCTTCTTTATTTTTTGCCTGCCAATGCCCGTATC
>JAQTNB010000204.1 GCA_028714055.1 Candidatus Omnitrophota bacterium | reverse complement strand
TGCCTTGCTGAGGCGCGGAAAAACCACCCTGACCTGATTTCCGCGGCAGAAAGCATCAAGGAGCAGCAGGCGGGGAAGGACGTAGCCGCCAGTACCTTCTATCCGCAGATAAGCGCCAGCGTAGACGCGGCAACTGCCATGAAAGAAACAACCAGCACTTTGACCGGCGTTACGACCAAAACAACGACGGATTCTTACTCTTATGGAGTGAGCGGCAGCCAGGTTATCTTTGACGGGCTGAAAAACGTTAACGATGTCAAAGCCGCTTCGGAGAGCATAAACGCTGCCCGCCAGGCGTACCGTTTTACTTCTTCGGAAATAAGGTTTAATCTGCGTAGCGCCTTCGTGAATTTATTAAAAGCGCAAGAATTGGTCAGGGTAAACGAAGAGATTGTAAAGATTCGCCGGGACAGCCTTGTGTCAATAGCCTTGCGATACCAGTCGGGGCTTGAGCATAAGGGCGCTTTATTAACGGCGGAAGCAAATGTTGCCGAGGCTAAATTAGGGTTTGCGCAGGCAAAACGGGAAATTGATGTCGTACAGCGGCAGTTGAGGAAAGAGATGGGAAGCGCTGAAACCGGGGCTGTGCGCGTAGAAGGAGATTTTTCCGTTCGGGACACGGCAAAAAATAAGCCCGATTTCCCGCAACTGGTAAAGAGCAACCCTTCCGTACTACAGGCTGTTGCGCAAAAAAATGCTGCGATGTTCGGGATCAAATCCGCATACGGAAATTTTTCCCCCCAGCTTTCAGGCAGTGCCGGGGCTGCAAAGGCAAGTTCACGCTGGCCTCCAAAAGACGACCAGTGGAACCTGGGGCTGAGTTTAACCATGCCCCTTTTTGAGGGGGGGCTTAAAGCCGCCCAACTTACCCAGGCAGAGTCAATCTATAGGCAGGCAGAAGAAAACGAAAGGAGCCTGCGCGATGCGGCAGTAGTGGCCCTTGAACAGGCCTGGAAAGAGCTGCAGGACGCCATTGAGGGGGTTACTGTGCAGCAAAGGCTTTTGGAAGCCGCGCAGGAACGCTCAAAGATAGCCGCAGCACAATACGCTACCGGATTTATTGCCTTCGATAACTGGATTATCATTGAAAATGACCTGGTAAAAGCGAAAAAAGATTATGTTCAATCCCAGGCAAACGCCTTGCTTGCTGAAGCAGGCTGGATCAAGGCGAAAGGAGAGACGCTGGAATATGCGCCGTAAAAAATCGAAACTTATTTTTATCTTTTTGCTTTTAATGATCCCTTTATCTTTTTTTCTGCTGAAGTCCCGCCCGCAAAAACAAAACGGCGAAGCGGCAAAAGAACTCAAGCCTTCCGTTGGGTCAATTCAGGTAATTATCTCTTCCACCGGAACGGTATTGCCTAAAAACAGGCTTGAAATAAAACCGCCGGTGAACGGAAGGGTGGATGAAGTTTTGGTAAAGGAGGGGCAGCAGGTGAAGGCCGGGGGAGTGTTAGCCTGGATGAGTTCTACCGAGCGGGCAGCACTCCTTGATGCCGCACGCGGCCAGGGGGATGAGACTCTGAAATATTGGCAGGAAGCTTACAAAGCAATACCCCTGATTTCGCCTATCGACGGAGAAGTGATCGTTGCCACGACACAACCCGGCCAGACCGTGACTGCAAGCGACGCCGTCATTGTCCTTTCCGACCACCTGATCGTGCGCGCGCAGGTTGATGAAACCGATATCGGTAAGATACGGGTTGGGCAAGGGGCGGTTGTTATTCTGGATGCCTACCCGGATAAAAAAATAAAGGCTGCTGTCGAGCACATATATTACGAATCAAAGACCGTTAATAACGTAACGATATATGAGGTGGATCTGGCTTCGCAGGAGGTCCCCGCGTTCTTCCGCTCGGGGATGAATGCCACGATAGACTTTATCCAGGATAGTAGAGAGAATGCGCTCCTGGTTCCCGTTGAAGCGGTCGTATGGGAAAGTGAAATCCCTGCTGTTTATGTGAAAGGCGACGCAGGCCAGGCGCCCCTCAGGCGCGAGATTAAGCTAGGGATCTCCGACGGGAAGAATGTCGAGGTCGTTTCCGGCTTGAACAAGGACGATACCATGGTCATTTGGGACAAAAAACTAATACAGCAAAAAAACAATATCGGCACTAATCCCTTCCTGCCGTCCCGGCCGCGAAGGTAGGGCGTCAGAAAAGCATGATCGAGCTGAAAAACATATCCAAAACATACCTGATGGGGAGCATCGAAGTAAAGGCCCTCGTCGATGTTTCCCTTACGATCGCTCCGGGGGAGTTCGTCGCCATTATGGGGCCTTCCGGGTCTGGGAAATCGACGCTGATGCATATCCTTGGGCTTCTTGACCGCCCTGATGCCGGAGTATACTCTTTCGAAAAAAAAGACCTGACGAAGCTTTCCGACGAAGAATTAGCCGTAGTCCGCAACGGGCTGTTCGGGTTCATCTTCCAGCAGTTCCACCTCTTGCCTCGGCTGACCGCACTTGAGAATGTAGAGCTTCCTTTGATTTACGGCGGGAAGCGTTACCTCAAAGAAAAAGCAAAAGAAAAGATATCCATGGTCGGGCTTGCAGACCGTCAAGGCCACCGGCCGAATGAGCTTTCCGGGGGGCAGCAGCAGCGCGTGGCCATTGCCCGGTCACTGATTAACGACCCTCCGGTTATTCTTGCGGATGAACCTACCGGCAACCTCGATTCAAAAAGCAAGGAAGAGATAATATCGGTTCTAAAAAAGCTCAACCACGAGGGAAAAACCGTTGTTATCGTGACCCACGAGAAAGAGGTGGCAGAGCACGCCAGGCGGATCATTCATACCAGGGACGGACGCATTGTTGCCGATGAAACTATCGAGAGTCCCCCTCCGGAAGGAAGCGGGGGCCTTCGCAGTGCTTCTGAAACAGGATTTTTTTCAAAGGGGTCGAGGAAATCCGGCAACGCAGAATTTATGGATTATTGCAGGGAAGCGCTCTTTGCGATGATCACCCATAAGATGCGCTCGATCCTCTCGATTCTGGGG
>JAQTNB010000203.1 GCA_028714055.1 Candidatus Omnitrophota bacterium | reverse complement strand
GAAACTACCTGGAACAGACAAAAGAAATACTGCGGGATAAAAGACGTGCCCTTAAGCAACCGGGGGAGGCGGCAGGCCAGGCTTCTCGCCCAAAGGCTTAAAGGCGTGCGTTTCGACCAAATCTATTGCAGCGACAGGCTCAGGGCCCTTGAGACCGCGCAGTTGATCTTCGGCGAAAAGACGGCCTTCAAGAAGGTCCCGCAACTGCGCGAATTATGCTTCGGCGTCTTTGAAGGGCTTTCCCATGAACAAAACCTCAAAAAATACCCGCGTGTCTACAAACGCTGGCTTAGCGACCCCGCGAAAACCCGCATACCCAAAGGAGAGAGCCTGCGTGTATTCAGGAGGCGGATAGTCGCGGCAATGAAAAAGATCATCGGAGGCAGTCGCAATAAAACCGTTGCCATCGTCACCCACGGAGGGGTGATCAGCGTTTTTACCGGCCACACCCTTCATTCAGGGGAATTCTGGAAACATCTGGTCAAATCCGCCAGCATCAGCGTCTTTGAATGCGGGAACGGCAAGGTCCGCTTACGGAATTTCAACGATACGGAGCATCTGGATGGGTAAGATAACGCTCATTCTCGGGGGAGCGCGCAGCGGTAAAAGCACCTACGCACTGAAGCTGGCAAAAAAATCCGTCCGGGTCGCTTTTATCGCCACCTGCGAGCCGAAAGACAAGGAAATGCGGCTGCGCGTCGCGCTGCACAAGAAAACGCGCCCGGCCTCCTGGAAGACTTTCCAAGCCCCGCAGGACCTTGCGTCCCTGCTCATAAAAATCGGCTCGTCATACGAGACAGTGATTGTAGACTGCCTGACGCTCCTTGTTTCCGGATATCTCTTAAAAAAAATGACGCAGGAAAAAATTGAGAACGAAATGCACAACGTGCTCAAAACCCTTAAGAATATCAAGGCGCATTCTATCCTGGTCTCTAACGAGGTCGGCTTGGGGATAGTGCCGGTAGCGAAGATGGGAAGGGAATTCCGCGATATCGCGGGAAGAGTAAACCAGATGGCGGCGCTTGAAAGCGACAAAGTCGTCTTTATGCTTTCCGGGCTTCCGCTTGAACTTAAGAAAGGAACACGATGAGCCTGTTACAAAAAACCTGCGCAAAGATCGCCATACCGGATGCCGCGTTATTAGCCCTTGCCGAGGAAAGGCTTGATAGCCTGACTAAACCCCCGGGGAGCCTCGGCCGCCTGGAAGAGCTGGCAAAGAATATCGTTGCCATGACCGGCAAGCTTAAGCCGCGCATAAAACACAAAGCCATCTTTACCCTCGCCGCAGACCACGGAGTCGCCGAGGAGGGGGTGAGCGCATTCCCGCAGGAAGTCACCGCGCAAATGGTGCTCAATTTCCTACGTAAAGGAGCCGCGATAAACGTCCTGGCAAAACACGCGGGAGCCCGGGTGATCGTTGTGGATATGGGAGTGGCTGCTGACGTGCGGCTCAAAAACGCAAAAAAGCTGGATTACCGTAAAGTACGCATAGGGCCGGGCACGCGCAATTTTACCCGGGAGCCTGCGATGAGCAAATCTGACGCGGTCAAGGCGATCGAAGCTGGGATAGGCGTGTTCAGGGAGGAACAAAAAAAAGGGATGGATATTTGCGGGACCGGAGAAATGGGGATTGCCAACACGACCGCTTCAAGCGCCATTACCGCCTGTATCCTGCGCAAAGACGCGCGGGAAGTGACCGGCAGAGGCACAGGCGTTGACGAAGCAGGCCTTGACAGGAAGATCGCGGCAATAGAAAAAGGCTTACGCCTGCATTCTCCGGACCCAAAAGACCCCGTGGATGTCTTAGCCAAAGTCGGAGGATTTGAGATCGCGGGGCTCGCCGGGATCATCCTTGCCGCATCTGCCGCCAGGGTCCCGGTAGTCATAGACGGATTTATCTCCGGCGCGGCCGCCCTGATCGCTTATACCCTGGAGCCAAAAACAAGGCATTACATGATCGCAGCGCACGCCTCAGTAGAAAAAGGCCAGGCGAGCATCCTGCAGCACATGAAGCTTGAGCCGCTGTTAAATTTGAACCTGCGCCTGGGAGAAGGAACGGGCGCATGCCTTGGCATGGGCCTTGCGGAAGCCGCGGTGAAAATATTGAACGAAATGGCGACATTCAAAAGCGCCAAGGTATCCACGAAACTCCACAAAAAATGAGCCTGCTTATTGCTTTGCAGTTTTTAACCATTATCCCGCTTAAGCTAAAAAATTATTCCGGAGCCCGCATGGCGTCCAGCGCGGCCTATTTCCCTTTAGCGGGTCTCGTCATCGGGCTTCTCCTGGCAGGGGCAGAGGCGGCATTCTCCTTCTTGGGTTTCCCGGCATTATCAGTCGCCGTTATCATTACGCTTATGCTCGCGCTCGTAACAGGAGGGATGCATCTTGACGGGCTCGCGGATACTGCCGATGCCCTGATGAGCAACAAAAGCAAAAAAGATATGCTGGCGATCATGCGGGACCCCGCATGCGGAGCGCTTGGGTCTTTCAGCATAACCTCAGCGCTCTTGCTTAAGATCGCGCTTCTTTTCCCGCTCGGCAGCTGCGTGAAGGCCCCGGCGCTCGTATCCATGTGCGTTGTTTCCCGCTGGAGCGCGGTTTTCCAGATGTATGCCTTTCCTTATGCCAGGGAAGAAGGAAAGGCAAGCCCTTTTATCAAAGAAGGCAAACCCCGTTACCTGATTGTTGCTACACTTTGTGCCGGCATCATCCTTTTTTTCCTGCTTAAATTCGCGGGGTTGGCGCTTTTAGCTTTTATCTGTTTAGCCGCATACCTGCAGGGAAGATTTGCGAGGAGACTTTTTGGCGGGATAACCGGAGATACCATCGGCGCCTGTATCGAGCTCTGCGAGATCGCCACACTGCTCTATCTGAACATAACCACAAGGAGTTTTCTATGCGTAATACCGTAGCCGCCGCATCATGGAGTTCCGGAAAAGACAGCTGCCTGGCATTATACCGGGCATTGCAAGAAGGGTATTCCGTTCAATACCTGGTCAA
>JAQTNB010000202.1 GCA_028714055.1 Candidatus Omnitrophota bacterium | reverse complement strand
TCAGCTACTCGCTTCATAAAGATCGCTCGACTTGCATGCCTAATCCACGCCGCCAGCGTTCACTCTGAGCCAGGATCAAACTCTCCGACAATCTGGATAAGCTTGTATAAAGGCTCTAATTGACTTACTCTTGTGAATTGTGCTTTTATTGTGTGCACGCACTTGCTTGGCTATTCAATTGTCAAAGAACGACATCCCTTGCGGGAATGAAAAATCTAGTATTGGGACTCCTCGCCTAAGCACCTCAAAATTCTTTTCGCTTTCTGCCTTTGGCAGAAAGCTCAACAATTTTGAGGTAGGCTTCGGAGCGTTTTGCCCGCACAGCGGGCAAAACAGACAAAAAAAACAGCGCCCCACTTTCGGGACGCCTCTAAATCTATTGATTTACAGCGTCTTTAAGCTGGACTTAAAAAAGCTACTCCGGGCTGTTGTCTATGCCGCTTTTTTCTTCCACTATATCAAAGGGCCCTTGCAGTTGTGCCTCTCTCAAGGGTGAATGGTAGTTTAGCAAAAAACCGGTTTTTGTCAAGAATTATTTTCGATTATTTATTTTACTTCCCGACAAGCTCGGTTATCTTGAAGATCGGCATAAAAAGGGAAACGACGATGCCGCCGATGACGATACCCAGAAACGATATGACCAGCGGCTCGATCAGGCTGGTAAGGGCGGAGACCGCGGCGTCCACCTGCTCATCGTAGAAATCCGCGATCTTGGTAAGCATCTTCTCAAGCTGGCCGGTCTGTTCGCCGATACCGATCATGCGGCAGACCATCGGAGGGAATACCCCGCTTTTCAGCAGGGGCTTGGCGATGGTCTCTCCTTCCCGCACTGCCGAACGCGAATCCATCACAGCCTTCTCCACCACTTTATTGCCGGAGGTATGGGCGACGATCTCCAGGGCGTTGAGGATGGCGACGCCGCTTCGCACAAGCGTCGCAAAGGTGCGGGAAAATTTTGCCACCGCGACTTTCCGGGTAAGCGGCCCGAGGACCGCGACCTTAAGCTGGAAGGCGTCGAAATTATACCTTCCTTTTTCGGTGCTGATATAGCGGCGGAAAAGGACCACGGCGATGATCAGCAGGATGATGAAGAACAAAAAGTACGCCCTGATGGCATCGCTGACGCCGATAAGGATGCGGGTGGGAAGCGGCAGTGTCCCTCCCAATATCTCAAATATGCCTTTGAATGTCGGGACCACCTTGATCATGAGCACCCCGGTTATCAGGATGGCCATGGAGATGACTACGGCCGGGTACACCAGGCTTGCCTTGACCTTGCGGGTGAGGGCCGCGGCTTTCTCAAGATAGGAAGCCAGCCGGTCCAGGACCTCATCAAGCATACCGGAAGTCTCCCCTGCCTTGGTCATATTGATAAAAAGGTCGGAAAAGACCTGCGGGTGCTTGGCCAGGGCATCGGAAAAGCTCATCCCCGCCTCTATATCCTGCTTGACGACGCCTACCACGCTTTTAAGGCTTGGGTTTTCCGTCTGTTCGGAGAGGATCGCCAGCGATTGCACGACCGGGATACCGGTATCGATCATGGTGGAAAGCTGCCGGGAAAAAACCACCAGGTCATCAAGCTTGATCTTCTTGCCCGAACGCCCCACGGCGGCCTTCAACTGCTTCTTTTTTGCCTGTTCGACGGAAACGATGATCAGCTCTTTGCCGTGCAAGACCTCGACTGCCTCGCCTTCCGAGGCAGCTTCGATGATGCCGGCCATGCTGGTCCCGAATTTATCTTTGGCTATATATTGGAAAGAGGGCATAGGAAACCTTTAGAGCTTGTCAACAACCTTCAGGAATGCATCCACCACTTTCGGGTCAAACTGCTTTCCGGAATTCTTCTTAATCTCGGCAATCGCGTCTTTCTTGGAAAGCGGGATCTTGCGGTATGAACGCGCGGAGGTCATTGCTTCAAAGGAGTCTGCCACGTGCAGGATGCGCGCGCCCAGAAGTATGTTCTCCCCGGTTTTGCCTTCCGGGTATCCGGTGCCGTCAAAACGCTCATGATGCTGTTTGACCAGGTCAATGATCCCGTCAAGGAAGGTAAGCGGCTCAAGGATCTGCGCTCCGGTCATCGGATGCTTCTTGATCTGCCCCCATTCTTCTTCGGTAAGGCTGGAAGGCTTCAGGAGCACCGAATCCTCTACCCCGATCTTTCCCAAGTCATGCAATTCGCAGGCATCGCGCAGGAGCTCGACATCGCTTGAGGCAAGCCCCATCTGCTCGGCGATCGCCACGGCATATTTAGCGACGTTCTCGGAGTGCTTATGCGTGTAGTGGTCGCGGGCATCGATTGCCTGCGCCAGGACCTTGATCGTGCGCATATACGTCTGGCGCAGGTCCTCGTAGAGCTTGGTCAGGTTGCGCGTGGACTCCTCAATCCTCTTAGCGAGCAGGGTGTTCTGCTTCTGCAGGAAGACGTTGTTCTCCTGGAAGCTCTGCATTAACCTGCGGTGGGCGATGGTCATACTGTGCAGGTCAACGCCCTTCCTGACTAAAAATTGCAGCTTATCAAGGTTGATCGGTTTTACGATAATGTCATAAACCCCAAGGCGCAAGACATCCTTGACCAGCGTGGGGTTGGGCTCATCGAGAAACGAGATGATGATACAGTCCGGGTCGGTGGATTTAAGCTCCCTGATCAGGTCGGGGCCGGCGGTATCGGGCATATTGAATTTAGCGATCACAACGTCAAAACCGTTGTGCTTGAAGGTATCCACCCCGCGGTGCGAGCTTGACTCCGCATACACGGAATACCCTCCGCTTAAAATAAGCTTTTCCCTGATGAACTTTGCGGTTGCCGGGTCATCGATGATCAACAATACGCGCGCTGCTGCGTGCTCTGGCATAAGTTATTCCTCCGTTGTTATGCGTATAGCTTCGTCAAGAGTGGTTATGCCGTCCTTTGCCTTTATAAATGCGTCGTCCCTGAGCGTCATCATGCCGCATTTTTTCACTGCGTAATCCTTGATATCATCGAGCGATTTTTTTTCGATCACCATCTCGCGGATGGTATCATCGATCAGGACCGTCT
>JAQTNB010000201.1 GCA_028714055.1 Candidatus Omnitrophota bacterium | reverse complement strand
ATGAATTTTATGACGGGCATGGTGATCAAGAAGGACGGTAAATTTTATTTCGACGAAGGCAAGATTGCCGTAAAGATCGTCGAAGATATGTATGATGCGCTTGCGCCATATCTTGATAAAGAGGTGGTTTTCGGTATCCGTTCCGAAGATATCTATGACAAACTCTTTGTTTCGGAGGCGCCTCCTGAAAACATCGTCAGGGTCAATTGCGAAGTCGCCGAGCCCATGGGCTCAGAGGTTTATCTTTATCTCAATACGGGCAAGCACACTTTTATCGCCCGCGTGGGAGCGCACGACAGGCCGCAGATAAATCAGGATATGGATCTGGTTTTTGATATGAGCAAGGTGCATTTTTTTGATAAGGCTACCGAAGCAACAATTATATAGCCGCAAGCTTTTCGACCCCCTCGTTAAAAAGGCTTCTTCCCATAAGGCAACCGCAGCCCTTATTATCCTTTTTGTTTTTTATTTTTTCCTCCCCATTTTTCTTGCCGCGCTCCTGGACCACAGGCTCTGGATAAGCCTTCTTATATTTTATCCCCTCAACGTCATTATGGTCATTGCGCTTGCCCACGGCAATGCCGGGAGGAAACACCGCCTGGAGATCGAAAGCCAGGGGTTTCAGGAACGACTCAATATTTTAAGCGATGCCAACCTTAAGGGCATTAAGACCAAGGCAGCCCTGCAGGAAAAGATCCGCCGGTATCACAGCCTTAAAGAGATCATCGAAAACCTCAACCGTGCCCTGAATACCGATACCGTCGGCACCAGCCTCATTACTATCGCCTTTTCGCTGATCGCTAACCACAAAGGGGCCTGTATCCTTTACCTGGTTGACCAGCAGAACCATCATTTGAGCGCCTTCAAGACTAAAAAGGATGACAAGCGCCTGATCATCAAGGAAAAAGAGGGGGATATTTTCGATTTCTGGATCCTGCGGCATGCCGCGCCGCTTTTGATCGAGGACGCCAGGAAAGATTTCCGCTTTGACCTCGAGCGGCTTTCCCTGCAGGAAACCCGCTCGGTTTCCTCGCTGATCGGGGCGCCGCTGTTAAGCGAGCATAATTTCCTGGGGATATTGCGGATGGATAATCCGGTGCCGGGTTTCTATACCCAGGATGACCTCAGGCTCCTGGTGACTATTTGTGATATCGGCGCCGTCGCGCTTGAAAACAGCGAGTTGTATCGTAAGACCCAGGACCTGGCGATTCACGACGGGTTGACCTCGCTCTATACGAAAGGGTATTTCCTGGAACGCATCCGCGAAGAAGCCAGAAGGAGCATACGCCAAAAAGCGGTTTTTTGCCTTTTTATGCTCGACATCGACCATTTTAAGAACATAAACGATTCCCTGGGGCATACCGCGGGTGACCTGGTGCTTAAAGAGATCAGCCTGTTGCTCACCGTTTTTTTGAAAAGCTACGGAGCTATTATCAGCCGTTTCGGCGGCGAGGAATTCTGCGTGATACTGCCCCATGTAGAAAAGAAAAAAGCGCATGAGGCCGCCGAAGACCTCCGCCTGAAGATTTCTGAGAAAAAAATAAATATCAGGGGGCAGGATACCCGGGTTACCGTTTCTATCGGCGTGACTGCTTTCCCGGATGACACAACTGAAGAGAACGACCTGATCTTGAAAGCGGATATGGCGATGTATGAGGCGAAGCAAAAAGGGAGAAACAGAGTGGTGTGCGTGCGATGATGTTCATCCTATACTCGGCAATACTGGCCGTACTTTCCTATGCCCTCTGGTCGTGGCTTAAAAGGACGCTCTATGTGCATAGTTTCCTCAAGGCGCGTTCGGAAGGAGAGCGCCTAAGTCATGAATACGCGCAGCTTTCCGCGAAGAACGACGACCTGCGCACGGAAACTGCCGGGCTGCAGCGCGATCTGGAGCAGACTATCGCAATATACAACATCACGAAGCTCCTCTGCCGCTCGCTCGATACGGAACGGGTTTTTATCAACTTCAACGAAGAGATAAAAAAGTATATCGATGTCGAAAAATGCGAGTTTGTCAGGACTCATGTTCCCCAAGAGCTCTACCGTGACCATATCATACTGCGGCTGGGGATAGAAAAGGATACGGCCGGTTACCTGGTGACAAAACTCAGCAAGAACGAGGACGCCGAAAAGTTCCATATCCTTGCCCAGCAGTTTATCCTCGGTATCAAGCGGGCGATCCTCTACCAGCAGGTGCAGGAGCTGGCCATTACCGACAGCCTGACTTCGGTTTTCAGCAGACGCTACTTCATGGAGCGTTTCAAGGAAGAGGTCGAGCGCTCGATTGGTTTCGAATATAATTTTTCCTGCATGATGGTGGATATCGATAATTTCAAGAATTATAACGACAGCTACGGCCATCTTGTCGGCGATGCCATCTTGAGGGAAATCGCCAAGACCGTCAAAGAAAACGTCCGTCAGATCGACCTGGTGGGAAGATACGGCGGGGAAGAATTTTCCATTATTCTTACCGAGACCGGGAGAGAGCAGGCGCGGTTTGTTTCCGAGCGTATCCGCCAGGCAATAGCGGCAAAGCCGATAAAGGTGTACGATGAGGACCTGAAGGTGACGGTCAGTATAGGTATCTCAACGTTCCCTTATGACGGTAAAGATATCATCGCCCTTATTGACAGCGCTGATTCCGCGCTCTACAAGGCCAAGCAGTCAGGGAGGAATAAGGTGCGCGCCTTCGGAGACCCGGCCTAAAAGATTACCCCTTGAAATAACGCCTGCTTTGCGTTACAATACAACCCCATGGCACCCCACTATATAATTTCGATCGATCTGGGCGGCACAAACCTCAAATGCGCCTTGCTTGATTCCCGCTACAAGATCCTGGATAAACGCCTGCTTTTTACCATGAATTTTATCCGTAAGGGAGACCTGATCCAGGCGATATCCAGGTCCGTAGAAAAGGTCATCTCCCGGCATAAATTAAACAGGAAAGATATTGTAGGCCTTGGCCTGGGGCTGCCCGGCCCGATTGACATAGAGAAGAAGGTAGTGTATTTTTTTCCCAATATACCCGGATGGAAAAA
>JAQTNB010000200.1 GCA_028714055.1 Candidatus Omnitrophota bacterium | reverse complement strand
CGTTACCAGGCCTGCCCCGGAACGCAGGGCCCCGCGCGCGCACAAAAGCGCGGCCCCGGGGAACCGCGGGGAACCCGCTACTATAAGAATATGCCCAAAATCCCCTTTATGAGAATCAGGAGGCCTTCGTAACAATCGCGTTGGCAACCGCATAATTTTTTACGTGCGAGATAGATACGTATATCATGAAATCGGCTGCTTTTTTGTTTAAGAGCGTGCAGCAGGGCTTGCCTTCTGCGTCATTTAAGATCTGGAGGTCCTTCCATCCCAGGGCGCTGTCTCCCAGGGCCTTAAAAACCGCTTCCTTTGCCGCAAACCTCCCTGCAAGGTGCTGATAAAGGCTGGTGCGCCCCCGGGCATTTTCAAGTTCCCGCTGGGTAAAGACACGCGTAAGAAACGCGTCCCCCCAACGCTCAACCGCCTGCTTCAGGCGCTTCACCTCGGTAATATCCACGCCGGTGCCTACGATCATACGACCAAAGCCTTCATTTCTCTGACCGCCCGTTCAATGCCTACCAGTATTGCGCGCGATATGATCGCATGGCCGATATTCAATTCCTCTATCGGCTTGATCCGGGCGACCTGTGCGGTATTGCTGTAATTAAGCCCGTGGCCCGCGTAAACCGAGAGGCCGATCTCATGCGCGTAAGAAGCGGCGCCTTCTATCTCTTTCAGGAGCCCTTTCTGCCGGCGGGCATCCATGCTTGCGGCATACGCTCCGGTATGAAGCTCTATGATGGAACAACCTGTTTTTTTTGCCGCGCGGATCTGCTCGCGCTGCGGGTCTATGAAAAGGCTGACCTCTATTCCGCTGCCTTTCAGCCGCCCGACCGTCGATTTGATCTTCTTGAAATGTTTTACAATGTCAAGCCCGCCTTCGGTAGTCAGCTCCTGCCTCTTTTCCGGCACAAGCGTCGCCTGGTGAGGCTGAAGGCGGCAGGCTATGGCTACGATCTCATCTGCAACAGACATCTCAAGGTTGAATTTTACCTGCAGGGTCTCTTTGAGCAGAAAAAGGTCCCGGTCCTGGATATGCCTGCGGTCCTCCCGCAGATGGGCGACGATAGCGTCAGCTCCTGCTGCCTGCGCCAGGAACGCGGCAAACACCGGCTCCGGCTCGATCCCGCGCCGGGCCTGCCTTACGGTTGCAACATGGTCGATATTGACGCCGAGCCTGGGCATGGTCTAATAGTTGAACTTGCTGATCTCCCCTCGGACGTAAAACCATACCAGGATCGCCAGGAGGAACGAAATGATCTTAAGCCATGGATGGTAGGTAAACCAGTGCTTTACGCGGAAAATTATGCTGATCTTATCTTTGCTCATTTCTCTTTCTTGACCTTGATGATATCTTTTATCTTCATCAGCATCTCTTCGGGGGTGACGTCCTGGTGGAGCCTGCCCTGATAGGCAAAAGACATATCCTGCCTTTCTTCCGAGACGACGATCACCAGCGCGTCGGTCTCTTCGCTTAAACCCAGGGCAGCGCGGTGGCGCGTGCCGAATACGCGGCTTAAGTCGCTGCTGGCGGTAAGCGGAAAAAGGCACCCGCCTGCCATCATCCTGCCGTGCTGGATGATCAGCCCTCCGTCATGCAGGATGCTCGAAGGCGCAAAGATCGTCTGGATAAGCTCGATGGAAACCTTGGCATCCATCACGACGCCGCTCTCCATATACGGCGCGAGGGAATCCTCCCGCTCAACGGCAATAAGCGCGCCGATCTTGTTCTTGCAGAGTATCTCGCTTGCCTTGACGATCTGGCTCAAAATAAAATCAAGCTCTTCCTCGCGCAATACCGTCCCGAACAGGTGGCGCTGGCCAAGGCGCGCCAGGCCGTGGCGGATCTCGGGATGGAAAATGATCAATATGGCGATGACGGAGATCGCGAAAAGCTTTGTCAGCAGCCAGTCCAGGATCGTAAATCCCAGGTTCTGGAAAACAAAAAACGCGACCAGCAGTATAACGATGCCGCGCAAGACCTGGATGGCCCTCGTCCCTTCAAAAAAGAGCATGATGTGGTAGATCATAAACCACAGGATCAGGATCTCGATGACCGGTTTCCACAGAAATATATCGCTCATATTCTCTTTATGCTGTCTGCGACATCCAATGCCTGGCGCATTGCCTTCACGTCATGGACCCGCACGATCTGGGCCCCGTTCTCCGCGGCCAGGATACACGAAGCCAGTGTACCGAAAACCCGCTCCTGAGGCGAAGTGCGGTTTATCGCTCCGATAAAAGCCTTCCGGGAAGTCCCCACCAGTATCGGCTGAGCCAGGGATTTAAATTCTTTCAGGCGCCTGAGTATCTCAAGGTTATGCTCCAGGGTCTTGCCGAAACCGATCCCCGGATCGACGATCAGCCGTTCCTTTTTGATCCCCGCATCCAGCGCGCGCGAAACTGCTTCCTGGAGAAACTCTTTGATCTGGCCGACCACGTCTTCATACACAGGGTTACGCTGCATGGTCCGCGGAGTGCCTTTCATGTGCATAAGCACTGCCGCGGCGCGGTAGCGCGCAACAACCTTGCGCATCTTGATATCGCGCAGCGCGGTGATATCGTTGACGATCGCCGCCCCGTTATCAAGCGCCTGGCGGGCGACCTCAGGTTTATGCGTATCGATCGAAATCGGGGCCTTGACCGCGCGCCTGAGCGCCTTGATCAAAGGGATAGTGCGCCGCAATTCTTCTTTGAGCGGGACAGCCCGTGCCTGCGGCCGCGAGGATTCCCCCCCGATATCGATAATGTCGGCGCCGTCCGCGACCAATCCTTCTACTCTGCTGACGGCCTCTTGGACACTGCAAGAGGCAAGGCCGTCGCTGCTGAAAGAGTCCGGCGTGACATTGACCACTGCCATGATAAGCGTGCGGCCGCCGGTTTTGATCCTGCGCCCTGCCGCTTCAATGACGAAATCTTCTTTTGCGTAACCCCTCAACACCTGCGAGAGGCTCCGTGAAATCTGCGTCAGGCCAAAAGGCTGCAGTAAAAGCTTATCGTTCAGCCGCGCAAGCTGCACAAGGTTGCCGATGATCAGGAAGCTG
>JAQTNB010000199.1 GCA_028714055.1 Candidatus Omnitrophota bacterium | reverse complement strand
CGTGGCAGGAGAGATGAACAAGGATATCGCCTGCAGTATCGGCAAGGCCCGCGCAGAGCTCGGGTACGAACCGAAGGTGGAATTGAAGGAAGGCATGCGGCGTTCCATAGAATGGTGCCGTAAGGTCAAGTTATTATAGAAGGAGAAGATGAAGATATTGTTGATCGCGCCGCCTAAAGACGACTATATGGGCGTCGCGCAATATCCGCCTGTCGGCCTGGGCTACCTTGCCACCGCCGCCAGGAAAGAGGGGCATCAGGTCGAGATCCTCGATTGCGTCAAGGATAGGGTTGAGCTGGGCGCGTTTGCCTCGGCGGTCCAGGCGAAGGATTTTGACGTTGCCGGCTTTATGGTTTGGTCCCTGGCGTTGCCCCAAGTGCGGGAGAGCGTCGGTATAATCAAACGCTTAAGACCCCGGGCAACCGTTATCCTGGGCGGCCCGCACCCCTCGGCGCTTCCCGGCAAAACACTGGAATTTTTCCCGCAGGCTGATTTTGCCTTCCGGGGAGAAGGTGAGATCGGATTCCCTTTGTTTTTGGCCGCGCTGGGCCGGGGCGAAAAAGATTTCAGCGGGGTCCCGGGCCTGGTCTGGCGCCGGAATTCCGAGGTCATCGCCAATGACCCCCGCATGTCCGAAGACCTGGATGCGTTAGGCTTCCCCAGTTGGGACCTGATCAAGCCCAGGGAATATTTCATGCCCGGGTCCCTTATCGGCAAAGATACCTCGGTGCTTACCTGCACGCGGGGGTGCCCTTACAGCTGCACGTTCTGCTCTGCCTGGATCACCGCAGGCAAGAAGATCAGGAAACGCTCCATACAAAACATCCTTGAGGAGATAGAGCACCTGGATAAGAGCTACGGGATAAAGATATTCGATATTCCGGATGAGAATTTTACTTTTGACCGGGATTTTGTAAAAGGGTTCTGCAACGCGGTTATCGCGCATAAGAAACGCTTTGAATTCTTCCTGCCGAACGGCATACGCCTGGATTCCCTTGACGAAGAGATACTTTCCTTGATGCGTAAGGCCGGCTTCCGGCGGGAGGTGGCCGTGGGTATCGAGTCCGGCTCTGAGCGCGTGCTTAAGCTGATGAAAAAGAGCCTTTCGCTTGGCATGGTGCGGGAGAAGGTAAAGCTGCTGCGCAGGACGGGATTCAGGCCGATAGGGTATTTTATACTCGGTTTTCCCGGTGAGACAAAGGAAGACATGGAGAAGACCGTTACGCTGGCAATCGAGCTTAAATTATCCGCCGCGGCGTTCACCCCCTTTGCTCCCATGCCGGGGACCGAGGCGACCTGCGCCCTGATCGAGCGCGGAGAGCTGCCGCAGGATTTTGATTTTACTTCGGTGACCACCGACAGGGTAGCCTACGCGCCTTCGGGAATGACAAAGGAAGAGCTGGACGCCATACGCAAGCGCGCATTGCTCAGGTTCAACCTGCGCTGGCGGCCGCTGCTATATTATTTCGGCAATTACAACAGCTTTAAATTTGCCTGGGCGAAATTCGTCAACTTATTCGTCAAGGGCGGGCAGGCCAGGGGACAATGAAACGTTCGGCTCGGCACAGGAAGTTTGTGATCGTTTACCTATCGCTGGTCGCCGTATTGCTGCTCGCGCTTATTTTTACCTACAAGTTTTCCGCAAGAAAGATACGCCTGGAATTGAATTCACTGTTCAATACATTACGTTACAATGCCGCGCTGCATACTGCGCGTAATCCGATCAAGCAGGAATGGCTTAAAGAGTGGAAGGAGATAGAGGAGAGCTGGAATAAAATAAGCTATCTCGTCCACGTGCCGTACCTTATGTTTCAGTATACCCCTAATGTCAGGAGCCCGCATCTGAATACCAATGATATGGGTTTCCGCGGCAAAGAGGATTATTCGCATCTTCCTTCGGTTGCGGTAGACGAAAATTACCGCTATGTGGTTTTATTGGGAGGATCGGCCGCTTTCGGGGCATTCTCGGTTTCAGACGAAAAATCCATTTCAGGCCAGCTGGAGAGCATGCTGAATGACGCATATAAAAAAGGCAAGCCTTTTAAGGTCATTAATTTAAGCGCAGGGTTCTATAATTCTTTTCAGGAACTTATCGCGTATATCTTGTATGGATTGAAATTCAAGCCGCAGGTAGTGATCACCTTCGATGGTTTTAACGATGCCAGTGTTTCCTCTTCGATCCATGAATCCAGGCGCGTGCCGCTGGTTTCGGGGAATTATTACTATACGAAAGAAGTCCTGGATAAGATAAACACCGGGTCGCTTAAAACCAAACGCAGGGCTTCTTTTCTTTCTTCGGGCGACAAGAACACCTCCTGGGATAAGGAATCCGGCGATTTTATAAATGACGTTGTGGCGCTTTACCGGCGCAACCTTGATCTCATCTGCACGCTTTCCCGGGAAAGCAATGCCCGAGTTATATTGACCTTGCAGCCTGTGCAGGTATTAAAAGACGGCCATATGGCCTGGAGATATGACCGTAAAGACCTTGAGGCGGCCTATCGGCTTCTGCCGGAAGAATTGCAGTCTTTGGCCGCAAAGCATAATGCCGGATTCATCGATTTTCAGAAGGTCTTCCGTGAAAATAAAACGTACAATGACTACTTCTCGCATACCGATCCGGTGCACCTGATCGATGAAGGCCAGCGCATCGTAGCCGGTTTTATGCTGGAGAAGATAAAGGCACTTTTGCCCGATGAATAATAAGCCGAGAATCATTTTTTTTCTTTTTGTTTTCGCGCTTGCCCTCTGCCTGCGCCTCGGCGGCATAGGCTACGGGCTCCCGGATTTGTCTCATCCGGATGAAGCCAGGGTCATACTGGATACCCTTTCCATGGGGCATAGAATGAGCCTTTTGCCGGAGCGCCCGGATTACGCGCTGTTATACCGATATTTCCTGCTCTTTCTCTTTGGCGTTTACTTTGTGATAGGGAAAATTGCCGGGGCCTTCAAGGGCACTGTGGATTTCGCGCTTAACTTTATGATCAACCCTTCACAGATTTACCTGATTGCCAGGTCGGTAAGCGTATTGGCCGGAACGGCGATC
>JAQTNB010000198.1 GCA_028714055.1 Candidatus Omnitrophota bacterium | reverse complement strand
GGAGACTACTACGACCGTATGGTATACGGACTCGATCGTGTCATAGGTCAGGACCTCCTGCGGAGTCCCCTGCCGGTAAAGAGAGCCTTTATCCAGAAGGATGATCTTGTTGCAATATTCGCTTGCCAGGTTGAGGTCGTGCAGGACCATGGCGATGGTAAGGTGTTGTTGGCGGTTAAGGTCTTTGAGCATGTCCAGGATCTGTATCTGATGGCCTATGTCAAGGTGCGAGGTCGGTTCATCCAGCAGGAGCAATGCCGGCTCCTGGGCGAGCGCTTTGGCGATGACGATACGCTGTCTTTCTCCGGAGCTCAGTTCGTCAACCCGCTTGTTCTTGAGGCCCAGCGTATCGGTAAGCTCCATAGCAAGGCGGCAGGCGGTAAAATCGCGCGCGGATTCTTGCTGCAGGCGCCTTAAATGCGGGATCCTTCCCAGGAGCACTATATCCTGCGCGGTAAAGGGAAAATTTATCATCGTATCCTGGGGGACAAAGGCGACCCTGCGGCAGAATTCTTTTAAGGGGATGGCGGAGATCTGCGTGCCTTCAAGCAGGATGCTTCCCGAATACGGGTTTAATACGCGTGTCAGGAGTTTGAGCAGGGTAGTCTTCCCCGAGCCGTTTGGCCCGATGATCCCGATAAAATCCCCTTTTTCTATGGCGCAGGATACGCCGGCAATGACGGGTTTTCCGGTATAGCCGCCGCAGAGTTCTTTGGCCTCAAGGAGGGTATTGCTCATATTTTTTGCTTTTGCTTAAGCAGAAAGATAAATAACGGCGCGCCTACTACCGCGGTGATCACCCCGATGGGTATTTCCAGCGGCGGCATGATCAGCCGCGAGAGCGCGTCACAGAGTATCATGAATGCCGCGGCAGCCACGCAGGTAGCCGGGATCAGGGTCTTGTGGTTTGAGCCGATGAATATCCGCATCATATGCGGGATGATCAACCCCGCGAATCCTATTATCCCGCAGACGCATACCAGGCTTGCGGTGATGAGCGAGACCAGGAGAAGAAGCGCTTTTTTTACCGTTTCCGTGTCTATACCCAGGTGGGTCGCCTCCTCTTCTCCTATACAGATAGCATTGAGGTCCTGGCTGAAGGCAAAGATCCCGGCCACCCCGCAGAGGACGATCAGGGATACGGCGGCAAGCAGCCTGATGTCGTATACCTGGAAACTCCCCCAGAGCCACCAGGTCATGCCGTGCAGCTTTTCTTCCCCCGATATTGAAATAAGAAAAACGATCACCGCGGAAAGCGCGACCGATACGATCACTCCGGAAAGGACGAGGGTATGGGCCGCGATCTTATTATGCTCACGGGACAAGAAATATACCAGGATGATGCTTAAGACTGCCCCGCAAAATGCCGCCAGGGGCAAAAAGACGGCCGATACCCCTGCGATCACGGCGATGACCGCGCCCAGCCCTGCTCCGCTTGACGTCCCCAGAAGGTATGGTTCGGCGAGGGCATTGCGTAAAACCGCCTGTAACGCGATCCCGGAGACCGCGAGCCCGCACCCCGTAATGGCTGCCATGGCCACCCTTAATATCCTCAAATAAAGAATAGGCCGGTTCTCAGCGAGGGTCAGCTCCGCGAGCGGGATGCCGGAGGCGCCCTGCGATATCCCGATGCACGCGGCGATCAAGAGCCCCAGGAATAAAAAAACGATTTTTACTTTTACGGATCGCGCCTTCATTGGTTGAAAAGCCTCTTATGGATCTCTTCCAATCCTTCTATGATGCGCGGCCCGGGCCGCAGGATTATGTCCGGGTTTATGTCGTCATACAGGCATTTATTCCTGATCGCCGGGATATCCTGCCAACCCGCCCTTTTCAGCATAAGCTCGATCGGCCTTTGCGTGCCCATATAAGCCAACAGGATACAATCGGGCTTATGTTTGATTACCTGCTCCGGGCTGTAGATGCTATAGGGGCGTTTTGTGTCCGAAGCGATGTTCTCCCCTCCTGCTATTGAAAGCAGCTCGTCCACAAAAGACCCGGGCCCCGCGGTGGTAAGCGGGTCATACCAGATCTCGATGAACACCTTTGGCCGGGGTTTATTCAGGCGTGTAACACGCTCTTGCATTTCTGAGACTCCCTTGCGTATTCCCTGAACGATCCTTTGTGCTTCATGGTTTTTGTTTGTGATCATTCCGATATTTTTGATGGAATCGCTAAGCTGCGATACGCTGACGGGGTCGGAGACATAGACGTTGAGCTTGAGCCTGCGCAGCTCTTCGATGACCGGGGCCTGCTCAAGGCCGGTGCAGAAGATATAGTCTGGTTTTAAGGAGAGGATCTTTTCAATATTGGGCCTGCTGAAATCCCCGATCTTCTCCTTTGCCCGGGCAGCTTCGGGAAAGTTGCAGAAGGAGCTTACCGCTACGACCTCTTCATCAAGCCCCAGCGCGAAAAGTATTTCCGTTGTGGAAGGGGCCAGTGAGATGTAACGGGGGCTTCTTTCCCCTGCTCCCGCGCGGCCGCATAACAAAAGGCAGATGATGCATGTCAGGATAGTCTTTCGCATCTTAGAAAATAAAAAACCCCGGGATAAAAATGCGTATCTCGGGGTTGCACCCTGTTTAATTCTATGGCCCTATCCTCGAGGAATTGTGATTACGGGCAGGTCTTCTGACTCAAGAGCTTTTTTCCTACTCGCCGCGCCTTCCCGTCCGCCAAGCTTTGCGGCGGACAGTGGCTTACATGCGTATGCGGCTTTCGTTCTCTTTTACAGCAGCGGGACTGTATCCGGTTTGCACGGATTTCCCCGAACCCGTAATGTATGTTGATAATTAGGATAGGACAAGCATTAAGGGTTGTCAAGAAAATTATTTGAATGACATAGTGGATAAATTCCAAATTCCAAGCACCAAATTCCAAATAATTACAAATATCAAACTTCAAATTCAAATCATATGTTTGGAATTTGTAATTTGAAATTTATTGGGATTTGGAATTTGGCTAGCTTGCCGCAAGGCAAGCTGTTGGTGCTTATCCTTGCTTGGTGCTTGGGATTTTTACTTCTTGGAATTTGGAATTTAACTTGCTATAATGTGCTCCATTATGAAAATTCCTTTCGCC
>JAQTNB010000197.1 GCA_028714055.1 Candidatus Omnitrophota bacterium | reverse complement strand
AAAACGAGTTAATCACCACGACCTCGGCGTTCAACTCATGCTCTACGCCGAAGATGCGCACAAAAGGCAGGCGTTCGACTATCCTCCTGCCCAGGGTATCCTTGGCCATGTAGCCGACCACCAGGACCGTGTTGCGGGAATCTTCAATGTTGTTCCGCAGATGGTGCTGGATGCGCCCTGATTCGCACATGCCGGAACCGGCGATAATGATCATCGGCCGGTTATCGCTGTTAAGGGTCTTTGATTCCGCCTGGTCGCGGATGAATTTCAGGTTCAGGAATTCAAAAGGGCTGGCCCCCTGCTTGATCAGGCGCTGCGTCTGGTCGTTGAGGTAACTGGAGTGGTATTTGAAAAGGTCGGTGATATCGGTGGCAAGGGGGCTGTCGACATAGACGGGCACGGAAGGGATCGCCTTGTCCCTGAGGAGCTCGTTCAGGAAATAGATGACCTCCTGCGTCCTCTCCAGCGTAAAGGAAGGTATGAGAAGCTTTCCCTTGCGCTCGACCGTCCGGATGATCACGTCCCTGAGCTTTCCTTTTGCCTCTTCGATAGGAGAATGGAAACGCCCGCCATAGGTGCTCTCGATGATCAGATAATCCAGCCCCTTGGGGACGACCGGGTCATTCAGCAGCGGAAGGCTCTTCCTCCCCAGGTCAACGGCATACCCCAGGCGGACGGAGGTCGTAAAGGTATCCTTGATCTCAAGCACGATGATGCTCGCTCCGAGGATATGCCCGGCGTCATAGAGGGTAACGTAAATATCCTTGCTCAGCTGGAACCGTTCACCGTAATCGAGGGAGCGGAAAATTTTTGCCGCCTTCGCCGCCTCCTTTTTCGTATAGAGGGGTTTTCGCAAAGGAAGCCCCAGCCGCTTGTTGATCTTGTTGACATAGTGGATATCTTCTTCCTGGATCTTCCCGGAATCCTCGAGCATTAACTTCGCCAGGTCTTTGGTCGCCGAGGTCGTATAGACCTTGCAGCGCAGGCCTTTTTTGATGAGGCTGGGGATGTTGCCGCAGTGGTCGATATGGGCATGCGAGAGCACCATGGCGTCGACCTTGCGGGGATTGAAGGTGAACGTGGTATTGATCTCGTAAAATTGGTCGCGTTTTCCCTGGAAGAGCCCGGCGTCCAGGAGCACGGAGGATTTGCCCGTCGAGACCAGGTGGCTGGAACCGGTGACCGTCCGCGCACCGCCGAGGAATTTTATGCTGATGGCCATATGGTCTTAGGTGACAAAGAGGTTGCGGGAGGAAAATTTCCCGTCGGTCGTAAGGTTGACGCCCAGCCGCTTGAGGCCGACCTCGTCTCCCGGCGTAGGCATATGGGTCATGTGCATCTCGCACCCGCGCAGTTCGACAAGTTTCTGCATGGCGATCTCGGCCGTATGGTTCGTGGTAGCGCTGATCGAGAGGGCGATCAGCGTTTCCTCGACGTCAAGGCTCTCGGATTCCAGGTCCATGATCCCTTCCTTAAGCCTGGCGATCTGGTTGATGACGTGGGGGGACAACAGGAGTATCTCGTCGGGAATATTGGCCAATATCTTGACGGCGTTCAATACCAGGCTCGACGCAGCGTGCATGAGCTTGGAGTTCTTGCCGGTGATGATGCGTTCGTCGTGTAACTGGATCGCCGCGCCGCAGAATATCCCTTCGTTGCCCTTGCCGGTAGTCTCCGCGGCCTCGGCAGCCTTACGGGCGACATCAACGACCACCCGGTCAGCCACTTTCACCCCCAGCTCCTCCATCAGCCGCATGACCCGCTCGACGGTCTCTTTCTTTTCGATACCAAGCACGTATTCGCTGTTGTAGCGGAAATACCTTCTCACCAGCTCCTGTTTGGCGGCCTCCTGGACGAATTTGTCATCGACGATGCCGAAGCCCGCGCGGTTAACGCCCATATCGGTCGGAGAATTATACATGGGCAGGTTGGATTGCGCCTCAAAGATACGGCTGAGGATCAGCTTCAGGATGGGGAAACTTTCCACGTCGCGGTTATAATTGATGGCGGTCTTATTGTATTTGTTCAGATGGAACGGATCGACGAGGTTAAAATCCTGTATATCGGCGGTCGCCGCTTCATAGGCGACATTGACCGGGTGCTTTAAGGGCAGGTTCCAGATCGGGAAGGTCTCGAATTTCGCGTACCCGGCATTGGTGCCGCGCTTGTGCTCCTGGTAAAGTTGAGATAGGCAGGTGGAGAGCTTGCCGCTGTTGGGGCCGGGAGCGGTGACGACCACGATGGGCTTTTTGGTCTCGATAAATTCGTTGCGGCCGAACCCGCGGTCGCTGACGATCGCGTCGACGTCGCTGGGATAGCCGTCGATCGGGTAATGATGATAGACCTTTACCCCCCGGCGCTCCAGCTTGTTCTTGAAGATCACCGCGCTCGACTGGCCCGCGAAGCGCGTGATCACGACCGCTAGGATATCCAGGCCCCATTTCCTCAGGTCATCGATAAGCTTGAGCGTCGCGATATCATAGGTGATGCCGAAATCCCCCCTCACCCTTCCTTTTTCGATATCGCCGGCATAAATGCACAGCACGATCTCCAGTTTGTCTTTCAGCAGCTGCAGGAGCCTGATCTTTACATTCGGGTCATAGCCGGGCAGGACCCGCGCGGCATGGTAATCGAAACAAAGCTTCCCGCCGAATTCCAGATACAGCTTGTTATCGAACTTGCGCACCCGCTCAAGGATCGCCGCGGTCTGCTCTTTCAGGTATTTCTCGTTATCAAAACCGGAGTTTTTATGCATAGTCGGTAAATTTTGTAATTCATTATAGTATCGAATCGGCCTTTTGTAAAGGAACTTAGGGCCTGTTGCGCATAATGGACTCAAACTCAGGGTCCGCCCCCCGGAACCCTGATCTGCGCGCGCGGCGGTAATACGCAGCGGATCTCTCGCGGTCATTTTCATGGTAATACAGGACCGCGGTATTATAGAGCAGCTGCGGGTTATCCGGATGCAGGGAGAGCGCCTGCGTAAGCTCAAAAAGCGCCTCTTTTTTCCGCCCGCTTTCGTATAGCAGGACGACCAGGTTGTTAAACGCCTGGGCATACGCGGGGTCAGCCTCGACTGAGATCGGAAGAGCACACGTCTGAACT
>JAQTNB010000196.1 GCA_028714055.1 Candidatus Omnitrophota bacterium | reverse complement strand
GTAGGCGCGCACCGAAGCCTCGACTATATCGGTGCTTGACCCCCGGGCAGTAACGGCTTTATCCTTGATGCCGAGTTTCAGGATCACCTCTCCCAGGGCGTCTTTCCCCTGGCTGACCGCCTCGATACGGTAATCCTGCAATTGGCACTTTATCCCGGTGATCTTATCAATAGCCTTAAAACAGGCGTCCACCGGCCCGTCCCCGGAAGATTCGGCGGAGAGCACTTTACCCTTTTTCTTGAGGCTCACTCCCGCCGAGGGCGTGATCTTCGTGCCGGATGTGATCACGAAACTTTCCAGCGCCCAGACGGGCTTGGCGGTCTCTACCTCGTCTTCGATAAGGGAGAGCAGGTCATGGTCAAAGATGTTCTTTTTCTTGTCGGCAAGGTCCTTAAAACGCACCGCCACTTTATCGAGCTGCGCGTCGCTTAAGTCAAACCCGAGCTCTTTGAGCCGTTCCTGCAGGGCATGCCGTCCCGAGTGTTTGCCCAGCACGATCCCCGTGCCGACAAAGCCGACGTCTTTAGGGCTGATGATCTCGTAGGTCGAGCGTTCTTTTAACACGCCGTCCTGGTGTATCCCCGATTCGTGCCTGAAGGCATTGGAGCCGACGATCGCCTTGTTGGGGGCGACGGCAAAACCGGTAAGCTTACTGACCAGGCGCGACATTTTACAGATCTGCTCCGTATGGACATCGGTGGCGACGCCGGGAAAGATGTCTTTGCGGGTCTTCACGGCCATGACGATCTCTTCCATCGAGGCATTGCCGGCACGTTCGCCGATGCCGTTGACCGTGCATTCCGCCTGGCGCGCGCCGTTTTGGATCGCCGCCAGGGTATTGGCGACCCCTAAGCCCAGGTCGTTATGGCAATGCACCGAAATGACCGCTCTGGCGATATTCGGGACATTTTCCCTGATCGCCCTGATAAGGCCGGCGAATTCCTGGGGAGTGGTATATCCGACGGTATCGGGGATGTTGATGGTTGTCGCGCCCGCCGCTATCGCCGTCTCGACCACCTTGAATAAGAACGCCGGATCGCTGCGGGTGGCGTCTTCCGGCGAGAACTGCACGTCCTCACAGTGCCTGCGCGCGTAGCTGATCCCCTCTTCGGCAATGCGCAGGACCTCATCTTCGGTTTTCTTCAGCTTATACTGCATATGGATCCTGGAGGTGGCAAGAAATATGTGGATCCGGGGATGCCTTGCCTGCGCAAGCGCCTCGGCTGCCGCGTCGATATCCTTTTTGACGCAGCGCGCCAGGCCGCAGACGGCCACCCCGCGCACGGCCTTGGCAATCGCCTTGACCGCTTCGAAATCCCCCTGCGAAGTAACGGGAAAACCCGCCTCGATGATATCCACGCCCAGGGAAACCAGGGCATGGGCGATCTCAAGCTTCTCTTTCTGGTTCAGGGAAGCTCCCGGCGCCTGCTCACCGTCGCGCAGCGTGGTATCGAATATGATCAGCTTCTTATCGTTTGTGGTCATTTCTTCATCCAGGGCATCATTTCCCTGAGTTTCTGCCCTACTTTTTCGATCTTGTGGTTGTCCTGTTCTTTCAATATCTTGTTATATACGGGCCTGCCTGCCTGGTTTTCTTTGATCCATTCCCGGGCAAACCTGCCGCTCTGCACTTCTTTGAGCATCTTGGCCATTTCCTTGCGGGTGCGTTCGGTGATGATGCGCCTGCCGCGCGAAAGGTCGCCGTAACAGGCGGTATTGGAAACCCTGCGGCG
Source organism: Candidatus Omnitrophota bacterium (assembly GCA_028714055.1). Lineage (GTDB taxonomy): Bacteria > Omnitrophota > Gorgyraeia > Gygaellales > Profunditerraquicolaceae > JAQTNB01. The sequence goes on along the minus strand of JAQTNB010000196.1, from coordinate 1,380 downwards.
CATGCCTGAGATACCGGTCTCCTGGATCAGGTCGGTGATCAATTTAAGCTCATGCAGCACCTCAAAATAGGCGATCTCCGGCTGATACCCGGCTTTCACCAGCGTATCAAACCCCGCGCGGATAAGCTCAGACACCCCGCCGCACAAAACAGCCTGCTCGCCGAAAAGGTCGGTCTCGGTCTCTTCTTTAAAGGTGGTCTGGATGACGCCGGCCCTGGTTGCTCTCAGCCCTTTTGCATACGCAAGGGCGATCTTCAGCGCGTTTCCCGTCGCATCCTGATAAACCGCCACCAATGACGGAACACCTTTTCCCTCTTCATACATCCGGCGCACCAAGGCTCCCGGCCCTTTCGGAGCGACCATGAAGACATCGACGCTCTTGGGGGGCTTGATCTGTTTAAAATGGATGTTGAAACCGTGGGAAAAACAAAGGGCCTTGCCGGCTTTAAGGTAGGGCCTGATGGAACGCTGATACACCTGCGCCTGCACATGGTCCTGGGTCAGTATCTGGATGATGTCTGCGGCGCGCGCGGCCTCGTCGGGAGAAACGGGCTTAAAGCCATCCCTGACCGCCTGGGAATAGTTCGGCGTTCCCTTCAGTTCCGAGACCACCACCTTGCACCCTGAATCGCGCAGGCATAATGCCTGGCCTCTTCCCTGGATACCATAGCCGATGATGGCGATGGTCTTGCCTTTTAATAACCCTAAGTTTGCGTCCTTGTCATAGTAGATCTTAAGCATGACTTTTCTTCCTTTCCTTTTTAATACGGCATCGCCAGGCGTCCGGTGCGCACAAGCTCTTTAATGCCGAAACTAGAGAGCTCCTGAAGGAACTCCTTGATCTGATGTTGGTCTCCGACCGCCTCGATGATCGCGGTATCCTGTTTATGATAGACGATCCGCGCCAGGTATCGCTCAAGAGCCCCCTGGAGCTTCTGCTTTTCTTTCGGGGAATAATTGACCTTTACCAGGACCAGCTCGCGGTCGACATGCTCTTTCTTGGTGAAATCAGTAACGGTGATGACATCGATCAGCTTGTTCAGTTGTTTCTTTATCTGTTCGAGTATCTTCTCATCCGCTACTTCCACGACGATGGTCATATACGAGACCGTCGGGTCAAAGGTCTCGCTGACCGCCAGGGACGCGATGTTATACCCCCTGGCGCTGAAAAGCCCGGCAACGCGCGCCAGGACACCGAATTTGTTTTCCACTAATACCGAGATCGTATGCCTCATAACACCCTCTTTTTATTTTCCTGCCCGGTTATGCCATTCCGCCGATCATCCGGTTGATCGCCTCTCCTGCCGGGACCATCGGGAAGACGTTCTCTTCGGGGTCCACATGGAAGTCCATGAAGACCGTATTGTCGGCGGCAAGGGC
>JAQTNB010000195.1 GCA_028714055.1 Candidatus Omnitrophota bacterium | reverse complement strand
AGCTCACGGTATGCGTAACCCGAACCCGCGGATTTTGGATTGATCAAGGCCGAAGCGGGCGAGGCGGCCGTATCAGACTGTTCATGATGGTCCGTTACCACGACCTCTATGCCGTTATCGCGCAGTTGGCGTATTTCAGCGAAGCTGTTGGTGCCGCAGTCCGCGGTCACCACAAGGTCTATCTTCTTGTGTTGAGCGATGCGCAGGATATCCTTGCTTAAGCCGTAGCCTTCCTTGACCCGGTGGGGTATGTAATGCAGGGCTTCTATCCCGAGCCTGGCGAAAGCGGATTTCAGGAGCGCCAACGCCGTCATCCCGTCGACATCGTAATCCCCGAAGATCATCACCCGCTGTTTTTTGAGGGCCGCGTTCCTGATAATACCGACTGCCGCATGCATGCCGGAAAACGAATACGGGTCCAGCAGGTTTTCAAGGCTGACGTGCATAAAGGCTTCGGCCGCGGAAGCGTCTTTTATCCCGCGGTTGATGAGGACCTGGGCGGTGACCGTAGATATCCCCAGGGCCTTGCTGAGCGCCTCCTGCAAAGGAGGCTCGGCAGGGCTGATATTAAGGATTTTATGATTGTTCATGGATCACATCTTCTCGGGCCTTGAGACACCCAGGAGCTTCAGGCCGGTGGCGATGACGATCCTGGTCGCTTCGATCAGCGCCAGGCGCGCCGCGGTCAGGCGTTCGTCCTGTCCGAGGACCCGGTGTTTGTCGTAAAACTTATGGAATTCTCCGGCGACCTCTTGCAGGTAAACGGTGAGCATATACGGGTCCTGGGTGGCAAGGCACACGCGCAGGATCCGGGGGAGGCAGGTAAGTTTACGGATCAGCCGTATTTCTTCGTCTTCCTTCAGAACCGAAAAATCCGTGTCACGGGCCGCGGGATCCAAAGGGCTGCCGCGCAATATGCCGTGCATGCGGGCATGCGCGTACTGGACGTAATAAACGGGGTTTTCCGCGGTCTGTTTCTTGGCGACATCCAGGTCAAAATCCAAGTGGCTTGAGGTGCGCCGCATCAGGAAAAAGAACCTTGCCGCGTCAATGCCGACTTCGCTTAAGACCTCCCTAAGGGTGATATACTGGCCTTTGCGCGTGGACATCTGCACGGGTTTTCCTCCCCTGAAAATCGTGGCCAGCTGCACGATGATAACGGAGAGCGTTTCCGGGTCCCGGCCAAAGGCGGCAACCGAGGCCTTGAGCCTGCCGATATACCCGTGATGGTCCGGGCCCCAGAGGTTTATCAGCCAGGCAAAGCCCCTGCGGTACTTTTCCTGATGATAGGCGATATCCGGGGCAAGGTAGGTGTAGGTCCCGTCGCTCTTGACCACCACCCTGTCTTTGTCATCCCCGAACTGCGTCGAGCGCAGCCACCAGGCGCCTTCATTCTCGAACACCAGGCCTTTTTCCTTAAGAGCCCGGAGCGCCTCTTCTATCTTGCCGCTCTTGCCCAGCTCTTTTTGGCTGTACCAGTTGTCAAAGGTAACGCCGAAATCATCGAGCTCTTTCCTGATGACCTCCAGGATATGCGCGGCGCCGTAGTCGCCGTAATTCTCGATCCGCAGCCCGCCTTCCTTTATCAGGCGGGCGATATCATAAATATAATCCCCCTGATAATGGTCCTCGGGAAAATCTATCTTCTCCCCGGCAAGCTCCTTAAGCCTCAGCTCAATGGACCTGCCGAGTATGTTTATCTGGTTGCCTTCGTCATTAAGGTAATATTCCTTTTTTACTTCAAAGCCCAGGAAGGAAAGGATGTTGGCCAGCACGTCCCCGACGGCTGCCTGGCGCGCGTGGGCCACGGAGAGCGCTCCCGTGGGGTTTGCGCTCACAAACTCGATCAATACGCGCCTGCCCCCGCCGATATCGCTGCGGGCAAAGGAGCCGCCGCGCGCACATATATCCTGCAGCTGCTCGTAAAGATAGCGGTTGGTAAAGTAGAAATTGACGAAACCCGCGCCTTCCGCCTTGACCGCGGCGACATAACCGGCGAGTTCTCCTCCGAGAAGCCTGTTGATCGTTTCGGCAAGGGAGCGGGCGATCTCTTGGGGGGGTTTTTTCAGTTGGCGGCTGAGCCTGAGCGCCAGGGTGCAGGAGTAGTCCCCGAAAGAATCGCTTGAGGGGACGTCCAGATAGCGCGCTGCATCCCCGGCCATACCGGCCAGGCCAAGCTCATCAAGGGACCTTTGAATCAGTTCGGTAAGCGAAGCTTCGATATCTATCTTCATAGGAAAAACCGGAGGGGAAGATCTTTACCGACGAGAAACCGACAAAGCGGGCACCATGTAAGGCGCGCATGTTGCGTCCTATCGCGCGCGCGCCGATGCGCGCCGCCCAAAGCCTCCCGCGCGCAGGCGCTTGGCATCGGACCAGAGGCGCTCCAAAGAATAAAACTCTCTCATCGGTTTATAGAAGACGTGCGCGACCACGGATGAAAAATCCAGTACCGTCCACCCGGACTCATCGTTCGGGACAACCGCAGAGAGAGGTTTTATCCTGTCCTTCGCAAGGTCATCTACAATGGCGCCGGCAATCGCATGAGCCTGGCGTAAAGATGTGGCGCTTGAGATGACGAAATAATCGCAGAACCCGCAGACGCTGCGCATATCAAGGACGACGACATCGAGCGCTTTTTTATCCTTGGCGACCGCTGCGATACGCAGTGCTGTGTTTTTTGTTTCTATTGCCTGCTCCTTTACGTTATTTTTTACCCAGGATCTTGTACATCCCCGTGCCGCACTCGGGGCATTTTCCTTTCATGGCAAGGCGGCCGTTCTTCATGGTGACCTTCTGTTCGTCCTTCATGTCTTTTTTCGCTTTACATTTGACGCAATAGCCTTTTTCTGCCATCACTTCCTCCTTTTTGAATTGTATTATATATGCCAGCGGACATGTCCCCTGCCGCCCTCTCTTACTCTTTGCCGCGCTCTGCGGCTCTAATTATTATACAACAAATTCTTCGGGGGTCAAATTTTATTTGACGGGTGCATGAAATGCGTTTCTTCGATTTCCCCGACGATCTCCTCGATCAGGTCCTCCAGGGTCACCAGGCCCAGCGCCTTATTTTGCTCGTTGGCCACGATAGCGATCTGGATCTTGTCCGCCTGGAAGCGCTTCAGGAGCTCATGCAC
>JAQTNB010000194.1 GCA_028714055.1 Candidatus Omnitrophota bacterium | reverse complement strand
CATGAGCGCGGCGAGCTGCCGCACCGAGGTCTTGGCGCACAGGTTGATCACCTGTCCCCCCAAGGCCCCCGCGACAGACTCAGCGACCGCCGAATCCATCTCATCCCCGACCAGGACAATGCGCGCCTGACGGGCCTTGCCGAGCAGCGGGCAAAGCGCGCGGAATTTATCCGCGCCCCAGCGTTTTGTGCTGCTGCGCGCTCCGCAGGCGACCACGATGACTTTCTCCGCGGGCGCCAGGCCCGCTTCCTCAAGGACGCGCCTGATATACCGGCGGTCGTCCTCCGCGATGAAAAACGATTGCCTTCCGGATTCCGCGGCGCGTAACTGACGGGGGAAAGCCATGCGGGCCCGGAAAAGATGACGGTCTTTCATGTGCCGTATGCCGCGGGGCACGCGCAGAGACCAGGGGATGCGCAGGCGCGCGGGCACAAGGAATCCGAAAAGCCCGTTACGCAGGTCGATCACCGCGTCGAATTTTTCAGCCCGTAATTCCTTTAACAGGGCAAGCTTACTTCTCAAGGGCGCCTTCTTATCATAAACGATCACCCGCCGCAGGCGCTTATCCCCTTCAAATATCTCGCGAGGACGGGCCCCGCAGATACAGGTGATCCGGGCGTCTTTATAGATGGTTTTAAGGTAATCGAGGACCGGAAGTGTCAGGACCGCATCCCCGATGTTACTGAGCGTTACCAGCAGTATCTTCATTGCTTCTGACGCTCCTTAAAGGCCTTGAACACTTCTTCGGGAGTGATGGCTTTCATGCAGCGGTTGTCCTTACAATGGACCTGATAACAGGGTATCTTACAGCCGGTATCCTTCTGCAGGATGACCGCGTTCTTGGCGGGTTGAGGGCCGGTCACCGAAACCGACGTGGGCCCGAAAAGCGCGATGATCTTTTTGGCGTTGAGGCTCGCCGCGATGTGCAAGGGGCCGGAATCCGCGGTAATGACGCAATCCGCATCCAGGCACAAGGCCCCCAATTGTTTTAGGTTCATCATGCCCGAGAGGATGACCGGTTTTTCTTTCATCGACCCGGCGATCGTCTCGGCAAGGGGCGCGTCCTGCAAAGAGCCGGCTATCACCACCTGCGCCTGCGCCTCTATAAGCATATCGCAAAGCCGCGCCCAATGTTCCGGAGGCCAGCGTTTCGGCATCCAGTTCCCGCCGGGATTGACGAGGACAAGCGGCGCTTTGGAAGAAACGCCCTTCTGTTCCAGCAGCTGCCTGATATACCGGCGGTCTTCGTCTTCCACGTAAAATTCCAGCTGCCTGTCCTCTACCTTAAGCCCCGATTGCGTAAGGATGTTCAGGTAATAGTCGATGCGGTGAAGGCTCTCCGGGGCAGGCGGGAGGATCTTCTTTGCCATGAGGAAACCCCGTTTTTTCGTATGATACCCGATACGCTCCGGGATATCCGCCAGGCGGCAGATGAGCGCCCGCGTGAATGACCGGTGGAATAAAAAGACCGTGTCGAATTTCCTGTCTTTCAGCGCCTTGACAAAACCAAGCTGCCCTAAGGCCCCCTTGTGCCGTTCCTCTTCGTCAAAAATAAGTATCTCATCCACGTGGGGATTGCCTTTGAGGACCGGATAGCAGCGCGGCGGCACGACGCAGGCGATAAAGCTGCCGGGAAAGTTATACCTGATATTACGGATCGCCGCCGTAGAGAAAAGCACGTCCCCCAGCCAGTTGACATTGAAGACCAGTATGCGCTTCTGGCTCCCCCGCGTCATTTATGGCGCCTCTCCTTCATAAACGTATAATAGCCGCTGGCCTCTATCCAAAACACAAACAGGTTGTCGGAGGTATGCGAGATACGCAGGCGCTTCAGGGCAAAGATGTCGTTATCGGGATACTGGCGCCCCGGGTTGGTCGCTACCGCCGCCTGGTAGCCGGCGTCGATCACGAGCCGGCGGATATCCTCGTTAAACCTTCCCTCGGGGTAACTGAACGTCAGGACTTTTTTCCCCAGCCGTTCTTCCAGCGCCGCGCGCGAGGCAAAAATCTGCCTCCTGACCTCATCGGGAGAGCTGATCTTTACCAGCGGCTCAGGGCCCATGCAGTGGCTGCCGATACGAAACACCCCGGAATCCTGCATCTGGCGGAGCTCTTCCCAGCTCACCCTGTCCTGCTGGGGCCTGCCGACTTCGTCTACGATGACAAAGATGGTCGCCGGGAGGCCGTATTTCTTAAGCACCGGAAAGGCCCATTCGTAATTATCCCGGTAGCCGTCGTCAAAGGTTATCGCCACGGTGCGGGGAGGTATTTTTTTCTTCGCGGCGATAAGGCGGGCGACTTCCTCCAGCGGCAGGACATTGTAATCATGCGTTTTAAGAAAACGCATCTGCCGTTCAAAAGATTCCGCCGACACGCTTAAGCGGTTTGCCTTCGTCGCCTGCGGGCTTACCGAATGATACATAAGGATAGGCACCACGTAATGGCTGCGAAGCAGGCCTGCCGGCACGGCGATCAGCAAGGCAAGCAAAAGCAGGATAGCTAGTTTTCTTTGTTTACGCATTTCAGGTATACCCTTTCCGTTTCCAGGCACATGCGTTCCTGGGAAAATTTTTCCTGCATGGACTTACGGGCGGCGCTGCCAAGCCTGCGCCGCTTTTCTCCGTCGGATAAAAGCCCGATTATCTCCGTCGCCAGGGCGTCCGCGTTCGCCCGTTCCACCAACAGCCCGTTTTCATCCTGGCGCAGGAGGTCCTGTATCCCGCCCACTGCCGAACCGACGACTGCCAGGCCCGAGGCCATCGCCTCCATCAGGCTCAAACCCAGGCCCTCCTGCAAAGAGGGCAGCACAAACACATCCATTGCCGCAAGGGCCGCGGCCGTATCCTCTGCCGTCGGCATAAAGATCACGGACTTCTCGATCTCCAGCGACCGCACCTGCTCCCGGAGCGAACTTTCCGTTTTGCCTTCGCCGATGATCAGAAGTTTTGCTTCGGGAAAACGCCTGAGCACCCGGGGCATCGCCTGGATCAGGTAACAATGCCCCTTGACATCCGAAAGGCGCGCGATGATCCCCACCAGCGGCTTCTCCCCCAGGCCCAGGAGCTGCCGGAAGTTTTGCCTGGCGGCAAGCGCGGCTCCCGAGAAACGCGCGAGGTCTATCCCGTTGTAAATGACCTCTATGTTCTTTTCAT
>JAQTNB010000193.1 GCA_028714055.1 Candidatus Omnitrophota bacterium | reverse complement strand
GAAGGTTACCTGAAGGCAAACCCGGCGACCAGTATCTCCACCCCGAAAGTCCAGAAATACCTGCCTTCTTTTATGACGGAAGAGGAGGTCATCAGGGTGATCGAGTCCGTGCTCCCCAAGGATGCCGGCGATGAACTGGCCTTGCGCGACCGCGCGGCGCTGGAGACGTTCTATTCCAGCGGCGTGCGCATATCCGAGCTTGTCGGGCTCGATCAGGAAGACGTCGATTTTATCGCCGGAGTGATGAAGGTAAGGGGCAAGGGCAAGAAAGAGCGGCTGGTCCCTGTCGGAGAGCACGCGCTTTCGGCGGTCAGGGCGTACCTTGAGAGCCGCAAAAAGGAAACGCAGGCGGTCTTTCTGAACAAGAACGGCAGGCGCATTACCGCGCGCGGCATGCGCAATGTCGTCAAGAAATACATCCGCCTGGCAGGCGTTAAGCCCGGGGTCTCAGCGCACACCTTCCGCCATTCCTTTGCCACGCACCTTCTGAACCGCGGCGCGGACCTGCGCAGCGTCCAGGAGCTCCTGGGGCATGCCAACCTTTCCACCACGCAGGTGTACACGCACTTGACTACCGATAAGCTGAAAAGCGTATATGACAAGGCGCATCCCCGGGCATAGAGGGCTATCCGTATGAGATTTTTCTTTGACACGGTATATCTGCTGCTGGCGCTTGTTTATCTGCCGCTCTTAATACTGCGCCGCAAGCTCCACCGTGGTTTTGTGATGCGGCTGGGTTTCCTCAAAAAGAGCGTGAGCACGGAAACCGCGGCCGCCCGTCCGGTGTGGATCCATGCGGTCAGCGTCGGAGAGGCAATGGTCGCCAGGCGCTTCCTGGAGGAGTTCAGGCCCAAGCTTCCGGGAAAAAGGTTTGTGTTCTCCACCGTCACCGCGACCGGCAACGCCATTGCCAAAGGCATGGCGGAAAGAGAAGATACCGTTATTTATGCTCCTTTAGACCTGAGTCTTATCGTGGAGAAGGCGGTTTCCCGTATCAAGCCGGGCCTGTTTATTTGCGTTGAGACCGAGATCTGGCCGAACCTCATAGCTTGTCTGCGCCGCAAGGGTATTCCCGTGGCGGTCATAAACGCGAGGATCTCCGACGCCTCTTTCGGAGGATACCGGCTGTTTAAATTCCTTTTCGGCAGGACCTTTGCTTCGCTGTCGCTTGCCTGCGCGCAGACCGATCTTGACCGCCGGCGCCTGGCGCAGCTGGGAGTGCCTGAAGAACGGATCGTGGTTACGGGGAATATGAAATTTGATTTTGCCGCGCGCGCAAATCCCGCGGCTTCGCAGATTTTGACGGCCTCCGCGCAGGAGCTCTTATGGGTCTGCGGGTCCACTCATCCCGGGGAAGAGGAGGTACTTACGCGCGTATATAAAAACGTTTCGGCGCGCTTCCCGCAGCTTAAGCTCCTGATCGCCCCCCGGCATCCGGAACGGACACCCCTGGTCTCTCAGCTGTTGGCCAGGCACGGATTTAATCCCCGCAGGATAAGCCAGCTTACGCAAGGGGAAGTACGCCTTGCCGGCAGCAACGAGGTGTATATACTTGATACGGTGGGGGAGCTTTTTTCCTATTACCGCCAGGCGGCCTTTGTGTTTATCGGAGGAAGCCTGGTGAAGCACGGAGGGCAAAACCTCCTTGAGCCGGCTTCGCTTGCCAAGCCCGTGATCTTCGGGCCGCACATGTTCAATTTCCGCCGGATCGCGGAGCTGTTTTTGCAAAATAATGCCGCGCTGATGATACGCGATGCCGAAGACCTGGAACAAAAAGTAACGCTGCTGCTCACGGACATTGCCTTACGCGAAAAACTCGGCCAACGGGCGCAGAAGGTCATGCGTGAAAACCAGGGGGCGACAAAGGAAACCGCCGCCCGCATTACGGAGTTATGCGGAAATTATGAACGGAAAAATACAAAGGATTAACGGAAGGAATTTCGGGAAGTTTGGCAGGGTCATCGGCTATGCCGGCAAGGCAGGGGCCGCGCGGAACAAGAACCTTTTTAGCGTCGTGCTGAGGGAACGCAAGCCTTTCGGCTGGAGGATAGCCTGCCTTGTGGTAAGGGAGAGATCCATTGCCAGGCTTGAATGCCACGATGAAAGCTTTGAGAGTTTTGAGCCGATAAACGGCAGGGGCCTTTTATTCGTATCGGATAAGAAGGAACACGGCAGTATCCGTTGTTTCCTCCTTGACCGGCCGGTGGTGTTGTATAAGGGGGTTTGGCACGGCATCGTCACCGTGGACAGGGAAACCGAGGTGAAGATCAGCGAGAACGCGAAAGTCAGATGTTTGTATTGGCGCCTCGGCAGGGGAGTCGAGCTTAGCGTATCCGGAATAAAGTCCAGAAGAGACCGAAAGAAAACCCGATAAGCAGTAACGCCAGGGCTATATTCAACCCCTTAAGGAACCCCGCAGGCATAAATTTCCTGCCTTTGCTTACCGCAAGAGCCACCATGCTGTACCACCCCAGGTCCGCCAGGATATGGCCGGCGAAAAATACGCCGATCGCCTGCAGGCCCTGGCACTGGCTGGCAGTGATTATCCCCAGCCCCGCGGTGAGCCACCAGAGGCTCCAGTAAGGATTGGCGATGCTGATACTCATGCCGCTGACGATGAGGTTTTTCCGCGCAGCGCCCGGTGCGGCCGAAAAAGCGTAGGGATCGGTTCTTGCCGCGCGGAGCATCTTTATCCCGAAGACCAGCAGGATCAGCGACCCTGCCGCGGCGAGTATTTTCAATATAAGCGGGTTACGGATAAAACCCACCGCGCCGAAGATTATAAGGAAGACCATCCCGGCCTCGGCCAGTGCATGTCCCGCTACCATGAGCGGCCCGGACTTAAATCCCCGGCGCGAGCTTTCGTAGATAACGCCCGCCAGGAGCGGCCCCGGCGTCAGAGCGCCCGAAAGGGCGACGGTGAAGGAAAGCGTAAAAAGCGCGGCGTAATTCATGGGATTATTGTACTATGAGAATATTTGAGGGCAAGGGGTTTTACGCTTTCACTTCCGCGATAGAGGAAAGCGGTTGCCTGACGGGGCAACGGATATTATAATGAAGCCATGATCTCTTTCTACGGAGTCGGTAAAAATTACGGCAAAAGAGTCCTTTTCCAGGACCTCAACCTCAGCATCAATACGGGGGAGAAGATCGGCCTGATCGGCCCTAACG
>JAQTNB010000192.1 GCA_028714055.1 Candidatus Omnitrophota bacterium | reverse complement strand
ATCTGACGGGGTATCTTTATCCCCGGAAGAAAACGCGGATTGAAGCGTTTTTTATCAAGGTAAGCGGTATAATCCGCAAATGCCCCCCACAAGGTGACGTCAAAACCTTTGCCGGCAAGCAGGACCGCCAGGGTCGTGCCCCAGCCGCCGTCTCCCAGGACCGCGATCTTGGGCTTATTCATCGGGCTTTTTCCCAAGGGAAAGCTCCGTCCGGATAATGAATTCGGGAGCAACGCCTTTTTCTTCGCGGGTGATAAAATGGATCCCCACATTATAGGATAAGTCTTGCGCCTGCTTTGCCCACACGACCTTGCCGATGATGCCGTTCTGATAAATAAGGCTGCGCTTCTCGATATCCGAGCAAATACTCAAGGTGTCCCGGTCAAAAGAAAGCCACAAGATATCCTCGGGCTCAACCTTATCTTTAATATTGCAAAGAAGCCCGGTCTGGCTTACGTTGGCGGTATACCCCTGCAGCAACTTAGTTACCGTATCCTTTTTGCATACCTTGTAGGCAAGCGGGTGGACGTAATCCTGGCGCACAAACTCCCTGCGTTCTCCTCCCGCGGAATACTCAGGCATTATTTTAAGGCTCCGTTTCGTAAAGCCAGGGGCGCGGGCTTGTTCGTGCGCAGTTTTGCCAGATCCCAGCTGTATTCATACAGGTGCAGCCCTTTACTGACGGCGATGATCTCGCCATCCTGGACCCCGATCTCTTCGGCCATATACTGTTTCACCAGCTGCAGCCCCCCGAGGTTGGAAGGAAAGCCTCCCCAAAGGTCCCAGGAACGGAAATAAAGGATAAAATGCAATTTGCCGTAGCGGATCCTCGTATCGATAAGCCTCAGGCACGGCGGGTCAACAAGCTTGATATCGGAAGGCATGCCGATCTCCATGATCGCCTGGTTGGTCCCATGCCCCTGCTCTTTATACATGCGTATCACTTCTTCCACCTGGTTTACTTCAAGCGGCATTTCTTTGACCAGGTCTTTGCCGCCGACATTCTGTTTTATCTTGACCTTCGGCTCAACCAGCCTCTCACCATAGGTGTAGTCTTCAGTCTCGGTCTTTGTCCCCGTCAAAAGGTAACTCAGGTACCCCTGGATATAATCCATGTCCGTGGGCGAGGGGATGCTCATTCCTTCGGGGATGATCGGTATGATCTGATGCGAAGGTTTACGCACCTTTACCACGACAAAATCAAACTCAAGCCTGCGCTGCCCCTCATAGCTCCCGCGGGTGATCGTATAGACGTGCCCCTTATCCAGGATCTCGCTGAGTGTCTGAAACCAGGCGTCATCCAGGTCAAAGGCATCGATAAAAACGGGCTCTAAAAATTCGCGCTCAGGCATCGCTGTCCTTTCTCTTTATCTCTACTTGTCTGACCTAATACCTTGCTATAAGCGCCGGCCGGGGACTCCTACCCCTCGCCTAATCGCTTGTTTTAACCCTTCGCCATAAGCGTTTTCTTACCCCTCGCCTAATCGCTTGTCAATTTCTTCGAAATTGACTGCGCAGGCTTCGGGGTAAATTCGCAGACGTCTGCCACGCCTCACGAGGGACTACAATTTGCGCTGCCAAAGGCAGCGCAAATTGTCTGCTCATTTAGCGGGAGAGGGGAATCGAACCCCCATATATAGCTTGGAAGGCTATTGTTCTACCACTGAACTACTCCCGCACTACGAAGTGCGCACCAGCGCAATACCACTTAGCGCTGGGTGCGCAATACTTAATGTTGCTCGCGCAATTCCTCTTAGCGCGAGGTACGCGCATACGAATGCGCACCGCTGCCTCCTCTAGCAGCGGGTGCAGACTACCTAGTGCGCACCAGCGCAATTCCACCCTAAAAATTCCAGTGGTCTTTTGTCAATTTGGGGACCACGGAATTCTCTCAACGCAGAATCCGGAGAATTCCAGTGGTCTTTTGTCAATTTGGTGACCAGTGTCACTCCGCTCGCTATGCCCCTTATCCCCTTCGGGGAGGCTTCGCACGCGGGGCATTTTACGCTCGCTTGAGTGCCACTTGATTTTCCCTTGTCGGGAAATTCAAGTGGGCAGGAGAGGATTCGAACCTCTGAAGCACAGGTGCAGCAGATTTACAGTCTGCCCCCTTTGGCCACTTGGGTACCTGCCCATAAAAACGCTTACCAAATATTATACAAAGCAAAGCTGGCGAAAGGATTTGAACCTTCAACCCGCGGTTTACAAAACCGCTGCGCTACCGTTGCGCTACGCCAGCGATAATCTTCAAAATACCTACGAGCACTTCTTAAGAGCGCCGGGAATATGCTCGATTATATCTGAAGCGATCATCCCTGGTTCTGTTTTTTCTCCTGCCGCCAGGTCTCCGGCAAGGCCATGCACGTGCACGGCGCAGCGCGCAGCCTCAAAGCCGCTTAATCCCTGCGCCAGGAAGGATGCGATCATGCCCGCCAGCACATCACCGCTTCCGGCAGTGCTCATCCCGGGATTGCCGGTCTTATTTATGTATGCCTTTCCGGCCCTGCCGCAGGCAACGATCGTGCCTCTGCCTTTTAAAACCACGGTCAGATTATATGCTGAAGCAAGCTTTTTTGCAAGCCCCAGCCGGTCTTTTTCTACCTGGGCGATACTTATTCCCAAGAGCCTGGCCATCTCGCCGGAATGAGGCGTAAGCACGGTAAAGCCTGCCGAGCCTTTCCTCGCGCTCAACAGCCCGAGGGCACTCGATAAGGCATTCAGGCCGTCGGCATCCAGGATGAGATGCCGGGAATTAACCCCGGCGATCAATTTACGGATAAAGGCCTGCGTTGACGGATGCTGCCCGAGCCCCGGTCCCGCGGCCACCACATCGATCTTTCGCAGAAACCCCTGCAGCTGCTTCAACCCTCCCGCAGCTAATCCTGCGCCGCCTGCCGTTGGCAAAGGAAAAAACATGATCTCGGGGATACTTTTCCTGGCGTAAAAACCAATGAGGCCTTTCGGAACCGCTACCGTTACCAGGCCTGCCCCGGAACGAAGGGCCCCGCGCGCGCACAAAAGCGCGGCCCCGGGGAAACGCGGGGAACCCGCTATTATAAGAATATGCCCAAAATCCCCTTTATGAGAATCAGGAGGCCTTCGTAACAATCGCGTTGGCAACCGCATAATTTTTTACGTGCGAGATAGATACGTATATCATGAAATCGGCTGCTTTTTTGT
>JAQTNB010000191.1 GCA_028714055.1 Candidatus Omnitrophota bacterium | reverse complement strand
CCGCCGGTATCTGGCTACCCGCGAATCGGAAGCGGTGCGCGCCGTAAGCCTGTTGTGCGGATCGGTCTCAAAGATCAGCTTGGTGGCCATACGGTTTTTAAGGGATCCTGATAAGTTTGTACTCCCGTGTCCCTATCCCCAGGGACTCGGCGTGCCGCAGCTGTTTTGCCGCGTCCCGCCCGGGATGGGCCTGGCGAAAAACATCTTTCCCTGCCGCCTGCGTTACCAGATCAAGGCTCGCCTGATCGACGCTTACCGGGTCGGGTGAAGCGAATATCCCCACGTCCGGGGCTATTGCCGGGTCGTCCTTTGCCAGGCAATCGCACTCTTTGGTGATCTTGAGCGCAAAATTCAGAAAAAAGGCCTTTCCTTGTTTTTCCCGCAGCACGGCCATCGCGTATTCTGCCATCTTCTCCTGGATCAGGTCCCCTCCGGCTTCCCACTGAACGTCGATGGCGTGGAACGCGCAGGCCGCGATACAGCTTGCGCAGCCGATGCAAAGACGGCTATCGATCGAGGACCTGTTCTTGACAAGCGTGACCGCCGAAACCGGGCAGACCTCAACGCATGCGCCGCAGCCGGTGCAATTCTGGATGATGACATGGGGAGAGACGTCGGAATGCTGCGCGAGCTTTCCTTCGCGCGAAGCGCACCCCATGCCGATGTTCTTCAATGCCCCGCCGAAACCGGTCATCATGTGCCCCTTGAAATGCGCGAGGCCCACCAATGCGTCTGCGTCGCTGAAGACCCGGGCGATCTTAGCCTGCTTTATGAACTGAGCGTCTATCGGGATTTGGACGACGTTTTCCTGGCGGGTATCATCGGGGATCACCACCTCAACGCCCGTTGTTTCTTTGGTAAATCCGTGTTCGCGCGCGAGCTTAAGGTGTTCGACAGAGACCATCCTCCTGCCGCAGTAAAGCGTATTGGTATCGCAGAGAAAGGGGTGAGCGCCTTTTTCCATCAATGACCTGCAGACCGTCCCCGCATAACGGGGCCTGACGTGGCCGGTATTCCCCTCCTCGCCGAAGTGGAGCTTTACGGCCACCGAATCTCCGTGGGAAAGAAAACCAAAGGCGCCTGACTCCTGCAGAAGAAAGGAGAGTTTGCCGGCAATGGATTCTTGCGAATCCCGGGAATCGACTGCGGTAAAATAGACGGGGCTGGCACTCATATCTTTTGCAGATATTATAACCCGTAAAAGGCAAAAAGCCAAAAAAAATGATGCGGCGTTTATTTGGCGGGGCGCGCGGCCGGCATCTGGATCTTCACCACGCCGTTCAGGAACGGCTCGACTATCCGCTCTAATATCCCCGAAAGATAGGCCATTAAAATGCCGTAGTTGGTGATGGGAACGCGCTGCTGCCCGGCTTTTTCTATGCGGTGCATCAGCTCGCGGCGGTTGACCATGCAGCCGCCGCAGGAGATCACCAGGCTAAAACGGCTGAGATCATCGGGAAAATCGACTCCCGCGACTACCTCATATTGCAGCTCTTTATGGGTATGATTAAGCAGCCAGGTGGGGATCTTCGTCCTGCCGATATCCTCGGGCTGCACGTGGTGCGTGCAGGCCTCGGCGATCAGTATCTCATCGCCGTCTTTGAGGTCTTCAACCGCGTACACCCCGGCTATGAACGCGTTCAGGTCGCCTTTATGCCTGGCAAACACGGTTGAAAATGACGTCAGGGGTATTTCGGAGGCAAGTGTGTCCCGCACAACCTCAAATACCTGTGAATCCGTGATCACCAGGCGCGGTTTTTCCTTGAGCCCCGCGACTGCGGCCGTAAGTTCCGTTTCCTTGGTGACAACAGCCATGGCATTGGAATCCAGCACATCGCGCATGACCTGCACCTGCGGCAGGATGAGCCTCCCTTGAGGCATGGCGCTGTCAATGGGGCAGACCAGCACCACGGTATCGCCGGCATCGATAATATCACCGACCAGGGGGACCGGTGACCAGTGGCCGGGAGCTAAATCTATGATCTTCAGCTTAAGCCCCTCTATTCCCTGCTTGGTCACGGAGCTTACTTCTATAAAAGGGTGGTTTTTTTGCGCCAGGTATTCCTTTGCCCGTGCCCCGGAGAGGTCGCATTTATTGATCACAAAAAGGAAAGGCAGCTTCTTCTGCGTAAAGGTAGCAACCAGCTCCTCTTCAAAAGAATCGATTTGCGTATCGGGGCTGACCACGATCAAACCGACATCGGTCTTGCGCAGCACGCGCACGGTGCGGCGGACCCTCTCTTCCCCTAAGATCCCTTCGTCATCGATCCCCGCGGTATCGATGAGCATGCACGGCCCGATAGGCACGATCTCCATGGCTTTATATACCGGATCGGTGGTCGTCCCTGCTATTTCGGAAACGATCGCGGTATCCTGGCCGGTGACGGCATTGATCAAGCTGGATTTTCCCGTGTTTCGTTTTCCGAATATCCCTATGTGCAGCCTGTTGCTTGCCGGTGTCCGGTACATATCTTTATCCTTTCTTCGGTTTTAACGTGTCTCCCCTGGAATATTCGATGTGCCTTTCGATCGAAGAAGCCAAAAGCTCCATGCACGAAGCGCACGCGCCGACAGGCTCATCAACGCAGCGCTTGCCCGGATATATTTCATAAAGCTTACGGTATGGCGCGGGAGTGAAATTAGGCATCAGGACATTTGCCCCCGCCCGCAGGCCCTCGACGCGGAAATCTTTACCCAGGCTTCCCAAGGCGGTAGTCGCCGGAAGGTGCGCGTTTCTGGTAACGATCCTGGTAAGCGCCAGGGTTTTTAGCGCAAGGAACGCATCACAGTTCTTTTCTCCGGCAAGCGGGGTGCTCTGATGGGAGATAAACGGCCCGATCCCGATCATGTCAAAATCATGCTCGCCTAAAAAAATGATGTCCCGCGCGATCGAGCGGGTATCCTGGCCCCTTAATCCCACGATCACCCCTGAACCGACCTGATAGCCTGACTCTCGCAGGTCATCGAGCGCCTGAAGCCGCCTTTCAAAGCTCATTCCGGGGTGAAGCGCCTGATACAGCTTTTTCTCGCTTGTTTCGATCTTCAGTAAATACCTGTCTGCTCCGGCATCTCTCCATGCGGCATAATCTTCTTTGCTTCTTTCCCCTACCGAAAGAGTAACGGCGATGCCAAACGCGGACTTTATCCTGCGGATCAGGTCGCTGAACCAGGCGGTCTTGAGGTCGTCATC
>JAQTNB010000190.1 GCA_028714055.1 Candidatus Omnitrophota bacterium | reverse complement strand
CTTGAACATCTTCGCCATAGACCATGTCGAGGCCCTCACGGGCTTTAAGATCAATCCGATCATATCGTCAAGCAAGGATATCCAGCAGACTATTGAGTTATCGTATCCCGATTCCACCAAGGGCGAGATCGACGACCTGGTCCAGGAAATGGCCACCTCTTCCATAGAGGTCATCCGGGAAGAAAAAGAGCAGGTCCCCAGCGACCAGGAGCTTGACCGTATCAGCAGGGACGCGCCCGTAGTCAAGATCACCAACCTCATCCTTGAAGAAGCGGTAAAAAAGAAGGCCTCCGATATACTGGTTGAGCCGATGGACAAGACCTTGCGCGTGCGTTTCCGCATTGACGGCGTGCTCCAGGAGCAAAAGGCCCCTTCCAAGGGGATGCACGCGTCGATCGTCTCGCGCATCAAGGTCATGTCCGATCTGGATATAGCCGAACACCGCCTTCCCCAGGACGGCAGGTTCAAGGTAAAGGTCAAGACCCGCGAGATAGATTTCCGCGTTTCAGTCCTTCCTTCAAGCCTGGGGGAGAAGGTCGCCATACGTATCCTTGATAAATCCCAGGCTACCCTTGATATAGAGCGCCTGGGTTTCAGCAGCGACGTCGTGGAGAAGCTTAAAAAAGTCGCCAAGCTTCCGCACGGGATGATACTCATCTGCTGGCCGACAGGCTCGGGGAAAACGACCACCCTGTATTCTCTGCTGAAATTCGTGGACCATCCGGACAAGAACCTGGTCACGGTGGAAGACCCCGTGGAGTACCAGCTGGAGGGGATAAACCAGGTCACCGCCAAGCCCGATATCGGGCTTACCTTTGCCAGCGCCCTGCGCTCCATCCTGAGGCAGGACCCCAATATTATCATGATCGGAGAGATCCGCGATTTTGAGACCGTGGACATCGCCATTAAAAGCGCGCTTACCGGGCATCTGGTCCTTTCCACCCTTCATACCACCACCGCAAGCGGCGCGGTCGCGCGCCTTATCAACATGGGGGTCGAGCCGTATCTGATCAACTCAGCACTCGTCTGTGTCGTCGCACAGAGGCTGGTGCGCAGGGTCTGCCCTCAATGCAAGGAACCGTATTCCGTCAAAAAAGATATCATCGCTTCGCTGAAGCTTCCGCTTGATACCACAAAAGACATGCAGTTCTACCGCGGAAAAGGATGCAGCCGTTGTTTTAATATCGGTTACAGCGGCAGGGTCGGGATCTGCGAAGTCCTGGTGCTTACTCCCGAGATCAGGGAGTTGATCTTAAAACAGGCGCAGGAACATATCATTAAGAAGGAAGCGCGCAGGCAGGGGATGAGGACGCTGCGCGAAGAAGGCCTTGCCGCGGCGCTTGAAGGTCAGACGACGTTAGAAGAGGTTTTAAGGGTAACGATGGGAGACGAGTGATCGTCCGCAATTGTAAGGAGACGGGCGGACGATCCCTCCGAAGTCAGCGCAGAAAATTTCGTGCGCTTTGCGCACGGAATTTTCAAGCGATTTGACTTCGGAGTGGAGTTATGACGTAATTTTACCAATTGGAGATTAAGACAGGTGGCGTTGCTCAAAGAAAACATAATCGACATCCTTCTCAAGGCCAAGCAGGTAAATAAGAAGCAGCTTGACGAGGCCCTGGAGCTCCAGAAGCAAAAGCAGCTTCCTTTGCGACGCATCCTCATTGAAAAAGGGATCATCTCCGAGGAAGAGCTGCTTTCTCTTTTGTCGGAGCAGCTCTACGTCCCGAGCCTGCATCTTGCAAAATACAAATTTGACCCCGAGATCATCAAGATCGTGCCGGAACGCCTTGCCAGGCAATACTGCCTCATCCCGCTTTCGCAGATGGGCAATACCATCACCGTCGCCGTTACCGATCCGCTGAACATCTTTGCCTTGGATGACCTCAAGCTCTGCACGGGCTGCACTATTGACATCGTGCTCAGCTCCGAAGAGGAGATACTGAAAGCCATTGATTCGCAGTATCGCACGCAGGCCAAGGAGACCCAGCAGCTCCTTGAAGAGGTCGCGCTGGGAGATTCCCAACTGCAGGAAAAATCCACCCGGCCCGACGAGGTAGAGCTTTCCAGCGCCATAAAACAGAGCGAGCAGGCGCCGATCGTCAAGCTTGTGGACCTTATGCTTACCCAGGCGCTGAAGCAGCGCGCCTCAGACATTCATATCGAGCCCGAGGAAGAGACCATGCGCATACGTTACCGCATCGACGGCTCCCTGCATGATGTTTTCCATGTGAATAAAGTAAACCAGAATGCCGTTATCGCGCGCCTGAAGATCATCGCGGGGCTCGATATTACCGAAGGGCGCCTTCCCCAGGACGGCAGGTTCAAAGTGAGGTATGAGAATAAAGAGGTGGATTTCAGGGTCTCAAGCCTTCCGACTACCTTCGGGCAGAAATTCGTCCTGCGCGTGCTCAATAAATCAAACCTCTCCGTGGGGTTGGATAATTTGGGATTTTCCGCCCAGCCGCTTGAGACCTTCAAGCAGGCGATCGCCAAGCCTTTCGGCATGATCCTGGTCACCGGGCCGACGGGTTCGGGAAAATCCACCACACTTTATTCGGTGCTCAACCAGCTCAATACCCCGGAACGCAACATCATCACCGTGGAAGACCCGGTGGAATACCAGCTGGAGGGGATAACACAGGTGCAGGTAAAGCCGGATATCGGGCTGGATTTCGCTTCGGGGCTGCGTTCCATCTTAAGGCAGAGCCCCGACGTTATCATGATCGGGGAGATCAGGGATTCGGAGACCGCCGACATCGCCATCAAGGCATCCCTTACCGGCCAGCTTGTCTTTTCAACCCTGCATACCAACGACGCCATCTCCAGCATCACCCGCCTTATCGATATGGGGGTGGAGCCGTTCCTGGTCGCCTCAAGCCTGGTGATGCTCTGCGCCCAGCGGCTTTGCCGCAAGATCTGTGTCAAGTGCCGCAAGCCCATCGATGTGCCGAAGGATTTCCTTGAGAGCATCGGCTTCAAGGAAAAGGCGGTCTTTTACCAGGCGCAGGGGTGCAAGTATTGCAATAATACGGGTTTTTATGGTAGAATAGCAATCCTGGAGACGGTCCTGATC
This sequence comes from Candidatus Omnitrophota bacterium, assembly GCA_028714055.1. Lineage (GTDB taxonomy): Bacteria > Omnitrophota > Gorgyraeia > Gygaellales > Profunditerraquicolaceae > JAQTNB01. Next base: position 126 of record JAQTNB010000190.1, on the reverse strand, counting down.
GATGATACCATCCGCGAGATGGTGATCGAAAAAAAATCGCTCGATGATATCAAGGATTACGCAGTGAAAAAATGCGGCATGATGACGCTCAGGGACGACGCATTTATAAAGGTAAAGGACGGCATA
>JAQTNB010000189.1 GCA_028714055.1 Candidatus Omnitrophota bacterium | reverse complement strand
ATCCCGAAGATCGCGCAGACCGAGCCGCTCAAAGAGCAAGCTCGGCATTTCCTGCAGTGTGTCAGGGAGCATAAACGGCCTTTAAGCGATGCCGCTGACGGCATCCGCGTGATCAAGGTTTTAGAGTCGGCAGAGAGGTCTTTAAAAAGCAAAAGGACGCTGCGATGCCAATAAAAAACGTGAAATTCGGCAAAGGGGTCAAGATCCCTTTCCCGGAATTAGTGAATTTATACGGCTGTAAGATCGGCGATCATTGTTTTATCGGCCCGTTCGTGGAGATCCAGAATGACGCAGCACTCGGCGCCGGCACCCGTGTGCAGTCGCATTCTTTTATCTGCAGCAAAGTCAAGATAGGCAAAGACGTCTTTGTCGGGCATGGCGTGGTGTTTATCAACGACAGGTACCCTGTCCGGCGCGACCCGAAAGACTGGGAAGAGACCGTTATCGGGGATAAAGCCGTTATCGGCAGCAACGCCACGATCCTGCCTTGCAAAATAGGCAAAGGCGCCGTAGTCGGAGCAGGCGCGGTAGTCACCAAAGATGTGCCGCCGAGGAAAACCGTAGTTGGTAATCCGGCCAGGCAGATCGGAAAGCATTCATAAATGCCGGCAGGCCCGGCGTTCAAATCATTTAACCTTAGGTCTTTTAATATATGAAGTGCCTTTTAGTTGGAGCGATAGCTCCGCCTTTAGGTGATAGGATCAGCCCGGGTTGCCTGCCGTTCGGCGCAATGGCGTTATCCGGTTTCCTTAAAGCTAAGGGAGTTGATTGCGAAGTCATTTCCACTGCGCTTCCCAATGCTGCCAGGGAAATAAAAGACAGGCTTGCGCATATCGATTTATTAGGGATATCGAGTATGTCCGGGCCATACCTTGAATACGGTATTTCCGTTGCCAAAGCCGCGAAAAGGCTTAGGCCCGATCTGCCGATAGTCTGGGGAGGGCCGCACGCTTCTTTAATGGGCGAAGACCTGATCCGCAATAAACTGGCTGATTATGTTATCCGCGGGGCAGGAGAGAAACCGCTCCTGGCGTTAATTACGGCGATAGAGGGGAACCTTGCTTTTGCAAGCGTTCCGGCCCTGTCATGGACGGAAGGCGGTTTACTAAAAGAGAGTCCCCAGGATAACAGCTTTGATATCAATGAGCTTCCGCAGATGGATTACTCTGTGGTATCTTTGAAATATCCGCATCTTCTGAAGGAGGATTTTGCTTATTTTTCCAGCCGCGGGTGCCCGTATGATTGTTCGTATTGCGTAGCCAGCCAGCTCTATAACCGGCGCTGGCATAATAAATCGGAAGACAGGGTAGTGGAAGAGCTGGCGCAGGATTACGAAAAATACCAGTTCAAAGCCGTTTTCTTCTGGGACGATAATCTTTTCGTTGATTCAAACAGGCTGAAGCGGATATTAGACCGCCTTCAAGAGCGCGGCATACAATTCAACTGGGCAGGTTTCTGCCGCGCAGATCTGCTTACCCGGCTTGACGAGAACCTGCTGCTTCAATTCAAAAAAAACGGTCTGCGGTGGATGAGTATCGGCGCAGAATCGGGCTCAGATACAGTCCTCAAGCAGCTTGAGAAGGGGATCAAGGTTGAGGATATCCTGGAGGCGGCACACAAGCTTAAACGCTGCGGCATCTCCTGCGATTTTAGTTTTATGGCCGGGATACCGGGAGAATCGAAAGAGGACTTTTATAAGACGCTCGCAGTGGTCAGGAAGATTAAAAGCATCATTCCCGACGCATCGGTTAGGGTATTTAAATTTATACCCTATCCTAAAATGCCGATACTGGAAAAGACCAAAGATGCGGCGAGATTTTTGCCCTCGGATGCGTTTGGATGGGGGAAGGTTACGTATCAGACAAAAAATTTCCCCTGGGTGCCGCGTGAAATCCATTCTGCCTTGACAATTCTTTCGGCAGCCAGCGCTTACTCTCTGAGGCCCCGCGGGTTTTCTCTCAAGAACCTTATTATGGGGGCGCTTTATTACATCAATCAATTCCGCCTGAAAATGAATTTCTTTTATTTTCCTCTTGAGGCTGTCCTGGTGGAAAGGCTTTATGGCAAGCTGACACAGAGGGTGCTCGGCAATTTTACGAAAGAGCTTAATGATCGCTGAGGTTTTTGCGGGCCGCAGATGCTGACTTTTTCGTTTGTAATACCGACCTATAATGCCGCAGATCATCTTGAGAATTGCCTGAAGAGCATAAGGCAGCAGCAGTATCCTCGGGAGGCGATGGAGGTGTTGATCGCCGACGGCGGTTCAAGCGACAGAACGCTTGAGATCGCGCAGCGCTACGAAAGCCGCATCCTTGAGAATAAAAAAAGGCTTGCGGAATACGGAGTGCAGCTGGGCGTCGCAGAGGCGAAGGGTGATTTGCTGGTCGTCTTTGCCGCGGATAACGAGCTGGTGGGAGAAGATTGGGCGGCAAAGGTAAGCCGGGTTTTTGAGCAGAACAACGAGATCTCCGCCGTGTGGGGAAGGTTGGCATCAGGCCCGCATGATGCGGCGTTAAATAAGTATTTTGCCTTGATCCAAAGCGACCCGCTGAGCTGGTTTCTTAACACGAATCTTTTGCGCTATAAAAAGTCTGCCGCCGCTTCGGCTGATTATTTTGAATTCAAGGTGGACCCGCGTAAGCCTTTGGTCTGGGGCGCCAACGGCCTGGTGTACCGCTCAGAGCGGATCAAGAAGGTCTGGCAGCGGGAAGAATATCTTGGCGATAACGACGCGTTTCAGTATATGGTGGAACAGGGGAATAACAAGGTAGCGTATTTTGATACACCTTTTGTCTACCACCATCATGTTTCCCGTTTAAGCGACTGGCCGAGGAAGTGGAAGAGGAACCTTACCCGGCATCTTTTTGACAAGCAGGAATCGCGGAATATGAACTGGGCCTTTGATGCAGGCTTCAGGAAAAAAGCGGTGTTGTGGGTTTTTTACAGCGTGCTTCCTGTTTTTTCTTTTCTGCATGCCTCGTATCTGGCGCTGCGGGAGAGGAACATATATTGGCTTTACCATCCGCTTGCCAGCTTCCTGCAGGCAGTGACGTATATGTACCTGGTGGTATCGGAACAAAAAGGCAGGCGGCTGGTTGCCGGCCTGTTTATCAAACGAAGGGGAAAGTGAAGAAATGCAGAAAATATCGGTCGTAGGTTTGGGGAAATTGGGGCTTTGCGTTGCCGCCTGTTTTGCCGCAAAGGGTTTCAAGGTTATCGGCGTTGACATAGACGCAGATAAGATTGATAAGATCA
>JAQTNB010000188.1 GCA_028714055.1 Candidatus Omnitrophota bacterium | reverse complement strand
CCCCATTGAACAGCGGCACCCGCAGGAAGTGACGGAGTTGTTTTTCAAAGACCCGATAGCTCCCCGGGGAGTCAAGGTTTATAATCCCGCTTTTGACGTGACCGATAATGCCCTGATCAGCGCCATCATTACCGACAAGGGCATCATCAGGCCGCCATTTCGCGTAAATATACGCAAAAACATTGCCTAAGGTGCAGCGATGCGCGTAAACCAGATCGGTGAATTCGCTTTGATCGCCGGGCTCAAACGGCACTTTAAGCTCGATGCTTCGGTGAAAAAGGGTATCGGGGATGATTGCGCGGTCATCGATTTTCACGCGGGACGGTATCTTTTATTGACCTGCGATATGCTCCTGGAAGGGGTAGACTTCAGGCGCGGAGAGGACCTTCGCCTTGTCGGCAGGAAGGCGCTCGGATGTTCCATAAGCGATATTGCCGCCTGCGGCGGAAAGCCGCGCTATGCGCTTGTTTCGCTTGGCCTGCCGCCCGGGTTTCGCACCCGGGATGCGGACCGGCTTTATAAGGGGATCGCCGCGCTTGCGTCTCAGTTCGGCGTCAACATCGTCGGAGGGGACACCAGCAGGAGCAGCCGCCTGATAATCGACGTGAGCATGCTGGGGATAGTGGAAAAGAAACGCCTGGTGCTCAGAAACGGAGCGCGCCCCGGAGACATTATCTTTGTCAGCGGCGCGCTGGGAGGCTCGATTAGGGGCAAACACCTGACCTTCAAGCCCCGCGTCAGTGAAGCGCGGTTTTTGGTCGAACATTACAAAGTGAATGCCATGATCGATATCTCAGACGGCCTCCTGCAGGACTTAGACCATATCCTTACCCAAAGCCGCGCCGGAGCGTGCATATTCAAGGAATTGATCCCCCGCGCCCCCGAAGCAAAAAGCTTCCGGGAGGCCGCATGCATGGGGGAGGATTTTGAGCTTCTTTTTACGATGGGGCGCCGTGAGGCAGAGCGGCTCTGCAGGAATCTCAGGTATCGGTTTTTCCCCATCGGAGAGGTCACGCCGGAAAAAACCGGATTACGCCTGTTGGACGAAAAAGCCAGGCTGCTCGATACGCGCCGGCTCAAAGGCTACAGGCATTTTTGACCCTATGGTGCGGTTTACTTCGCGATCGGTGAGCGATACCATGCGTGTCGGCAGTGCCGTTGCCAGGCACGCTCAACCCGGCGGCATTGTCTGTCTTTTCGGCGAGCTGGGTTCGGGGAAGACTGTCTTCACCAAAGGTATCGCCAAAGGGTTGGGTATCGAGGCACGGCAGGTCATCAGCCCGACGTTTATCCTCATGCGGCGCAAAGAAGGAAACAGGCTTCCTTTGTACCATTTTGATTTTTACCGGCTTTCAGGCCCCGGGGATATCCTGCCTCTTGGCTACGAAGAATATTTTTATGCCGACGGTATCTCAGTGATCGAGTGGGCAGAGCGTTTGGGCAGGCTTTTGCCGGAAGAATTCCTGGGGGTGCATTTCAGCATACGCGGCAGCTCAAAACGGGAGCTTTGCCTGCGGGCAAAAGGCGCCCGGTATGCCAGGCTATTGGAGAAGATAGATGAAGATATTGGCGCTTGATACGTCGAGTAGGTTTTTGTGCCTCGGTTTTTATGATTCGGGCAAGGTGTTCGAATATACCCTGGAAACTTCCACCAGGCTTTCCCATGTCCTTACCGCGACGATCTCCCGCTGCCTTCAGGCGCTGGGGTGGGACGCGCGGGATATCGATTGTTTTTCCTGCGGCAGAGGCCCGGGCTCTTTTACCGGTGTTCGTATCGGGATGTCGGTCATCAAGGGCTTAAGCTGGGCTTTGAAAAAACCGGTCGTAGGTATACCGACCCTTGACGTCATCGCCCGTAATGCCGGCAATGCCGCCGGAGAGGTCGTGACGATCGTGGACGCCAGGAGGAGCCTGGTGTATTGAGGTATATATAAAGGTATGCGGCGCGCGGGCCCGTACATGCTCTTGTCAAAAGACGAGCTGCTTAAAAAACTCAAACCCGGCGCGGTCGTGCTGGGTGACGGCCTGGGGGTGTTTGGCGCGGACATTGCCGCGAGCGGAAAAGGCTGTGTACTCCTTGAGAAGGATTACTGGTTCCCGCGCCCCTTTCATCTTATCGATGCGGCGCTCGAGCGGATCAGGCGCAAAGAACAAAGCGACGCCTTCAGGATCAACCCGGTTTACCTCTATCCCAAAGAATGCCAGATACGCGATGTCAAAAAAAAGAGATGATATAGGGTACCGCCCCACGTGGGCGGAAGTCGACCTGACGGCCGTCGCGCATAACGTTAAGGCCGTGCGCCGGCTCATCGAGCCGCATGTCCTGGTCATGGCATGCGTTAAGGCGGATGCCTATGGGCACGGGTTGATCCAGGTTTCAAGAAAGCTTGTTTCCTGCGGGGTGGACTATTTTGGGGTCGCCTCCATAGATGAAGGCGCGTGCTTAAGGCAGGCGGGCATCCGCACGCCGATCTTGATCCTCGGCCTTATCCAGCAGGAGAGCATCCCCGCGCTGCTGAAGTTTTCCCTTACACCTGCCGTGTGCGAAGCCGATTTCGCGCGTGCCCTGCAAAAATACTGCCGCAGGCGCAACAGCCGCATAAGTGTCCATATCAAGGTGGATACCGGTATGGGAAGGATCGGGGTATCGCGTGCCAATGCCGTGTCCCTGGCGCGGGAGATCGCCGGATTGAAAAACGTAGCCATCGAGGGCATCTTTACCCACCTGGCCTGCGCCGATACCAACAGGAGATTTACTCTTGAACAGATCGATATTTTAAAGGCGATCCTCTCGGAGGTCAGGGGCCTGGGGATACGCATACCCCTGGCGCACGCGGCAAACAGCATGGGGGTCATCGGGTATAAAGAGAGCCACTTCAATATGGTCAGGCCCGGCCTTATGCTTTACGGGCTCTATCCGAGGGATAATTTGAACGTAACGCTCAAGGCTGTTTTAAGCCTGCGGACAAAAGTGGTCTATGCAAAACGCCTTCCCGCGGGACGCGGGGTCAGCTACGGCCATACCTATACGCTCTCAAAGGCGGCAACGGTGGTTACGCTGCCTATCGGTTACGGGGACGGTTATCCCCGCAACCTTTCCAATCAGGCGCCTGTTTTGATAGAGGGGAAGCTTTTCAGGATAAGCGGAAGGGTGTGTATGGACCAGCTTATGGTCGACGTGGGAAATATGGATGTCCGCGCCGGGGATGAGGCGGTATTGATAGGCGCGCAAGGTAAAAAAAAGATCACCGCCGAAGAACTGGCCGGGCT
>JAQTNB010000187.1 GCA_028714055.1 Candidatus Omnitrophota bacterium | reverse complement strand
CTGGAGATCTCCCAGATGCTTGCCGAAGAAGGGTATAAGGTGGGAGTCTTTGACCCGCAGGCCATGGAGAACGCAAAAGGCGTCTTAGGCGACCGCGTAAGGTATGCCTCGAGCGTAAAGGATTGCGTCACCGGAGCCGACGCCGTAGTCATAGCAGTACCGTGGCAGGATTTTAAGAACCTTGACTGCAAAAAGCTCAAGAAGGGCGCGGTTGTGCTTGATTGCTGGAGGTTGTTGGAAGGAAAAGGAAAAGGAATGGTAAGGAATTTGGGAGTTGGAATATAGAAAGATAGTATTAACGATAAATTCCAAATCCCAACAGCTTGCCTTGCGGCAAGCTAGCCAAATTCCAAATAATTCCAAATTACAAATACAAAATTCCAAACATAGGTTTCAAATTTGATGCTTGGAATTTATTGGGATTTGGAATTTGGGATTTGGAATTTCACAAAGCGAGGACGTCACTATGAAGGGTAAGAAGATATTAGTAACCGGTGCGGGCGGTTTTGTCGGTTCTCACCTGGCCCGCCAGCTCCATCAGGACGGCAATACCGTGCGCTGCGTTGACGTGAAATGGGACGGGTATCTTCCCGAGCCGTATTACGCACAGAAGAAAACGCTGGACCTGAGGGTTTATGAAAACTGCCTTGAGGCGACAAAAGACATGGAATATGTCTTTAACCTGGCCGCCAATATGGGGGGTATCGGGTTCATTACCGAGACAGGGGCGGACGTCATGTACGATAACGTCCTGATCAACGCCTGCATCATGAAGGCCTGCGTCGAGAACAAGGTCAAGCGCCTGCTTTTTTCTTCTTCGGCCTGCATCTATCCTACCTTTAAACAGGAATCCCCCGATGTCAAGCCGCTCAAGGAAAGCGACGCCTATCCCGCCGACCCGGATAATTTTTACGGCTGGGAGAAGCTTTACAGCGAAAAGATGATGGAGGCGTTTCACAAAGATTACCGGCTCGATATCCGCATGGCGCGTTTCCACAATATCTACGGCCCCGAAGGGACATATCAGGGGGGGAGAGAAAAGTCTCCTGCCGCGCTCTGCCGCAAGGTCGCCGAGGCCTCAGACCCGGGAGAGATAGAGATCTGGGGGGACGGGAAACAGACGCGTTCCTATTGTTACGTGGATGACTGCGTAGAAGGCACGATCATGCTGATGGAATCCTCCTATGATAAGCCGTTGAACATCGGTTCGGACAGGCTGGTCACCATCGATGAGCTCGCCGATATCATCGCTAAAATTTCCGGCAAGAAGATAACCAAAAAATACGATCCGGGCGCTCCGCAGGGAGTGCGCGGAAGGAACGCCGACTTAACGCTCCTGAAGGAGGTTTTGCGTTGGACGCCCCGGATCAGCCTTGAGGAAGGCCTCAAAAAAACCTACCTATGGATAAACGCGCAGCTGCATTGATCCATCTGCTTCGCCCCCGGCATTGGGTAAAGAACCTTTTTATTTTTGCCGGGCCGTTTTTCTCGCTCAAGCTTTTTTACCCCGCAAACGCCCTGACGCTTGCCCTGGGCTTTGCCTGCTGGTGCCTGATCACCAGCGCCATGTATGTCTTTAACGATATCGTGGACCGGGAAAGCGACAGGCAGCATCCGCAAAAAAAGAACCGGCCGCTGCCTTCCGGCAGGATAAGCGTTGCCGTTGCCTATGTGTTGTGGTTCGCGCTCCTGCTGGGGTCAATGCTTCTGGCCGTAAGGCTTGGGCCGGGATTTGCCTACGGCATCATACTTTATTTCGGCATAAACCTGGTCTACAGCCTGTATCTTAAGCACGTGCTTATCCTTGATGTGATGTGCATTGCCGCCGGGTTTGTGTTAAGGGTCCTTTCCGGGGCCGTGCTTATACACGTGGGGTTTTCCGAGTGGCTGGTGATGTGCGCCTTCATGCTTTCGCTGCTGCTGGGTTTTGGCAAGCGCCAGGAAGAGATCACGTATCTGGGGAAGGATGCGCATTCGCACCGCAAGGTGTTGAAGGAATATGAGCAGGGGTTCCTTGAACGCATCCCGTATGCCCTGATCTCCGCGACCATCGTCTGCTACATGCTTTACACGGTTTCTCAGGAAGCACTGAGAAAATTCGGCACCAAGAACCTTATTTATACCACGCCGTTCGTTATCTACGGCCTCTTTCGCTACGCCTACGTCGCGTATGAGAAAAACAAGGGAGCCGACCCTACGCAGGTGTTGTTCCAGGATCTGCCTATGGTGGTGAATATCGTCCTCTGGCTCCTTGCTACCGGTTTTATAATCTACCTGAAATAAAAGAAAGGGAGGAATAAAGATGAAAGTTTTGATCACCGGGATACCCGGGTGGCTGGGCGGAAGGTTCCTTGAGATATTGACCAAAGGCTTTGATGATAAGGCCCCGGCGGTAGACTGGCAGATACGCTGCCTGGTATTGCCCGGGATGGACACATCGTTCATCAAGAACCTGGAGAAAGAAAGCAGGTATCAGCACCGTATCGAGGTCGTCAGCGGCGACGTCACCAGAAAAGAGACCCTGCGGGAGGCGGTAAAGGGAGTGGATACCGATTTTCATATCGTGGGGATCATACATCCAAAAAAAATAAAGGACCTGTATGACATCAACACGGCCGGAACGTTCAACCTGGTCAACGAGGCTTTTTACGCGGGGGTCAGGCGTTTTGTCCATGTCAGCAGCAATTCCGTGGCCGGGACAAACCTCAAGCGCCACCTGTTGATGAAAGAGGAAGACGAGCCCCGCCCGTATATGAATTACGGCTTAAGCAAATACTATGCCGAATGCGTCGTCAGGAGCTTCCAGGAGACCGGCAAGATGGAGACCGTGATCCTGAGGCCCTGCTGGTTTTACGGGCCCAACCAGCCGAAGCGCCAGACCAAGTTCTTCAAGATGATCGAAAAGGGCAACCCGATAGTCTTCGGGGACGGGCTGAATTTCCGCAGTATGAGCTATGTGGATAATACTTCGCAGGCGATGCTGCTTGCGGCCACCAGGAAAGAGGCGGTTGGGCAGACTTATTGGATAGCCGATTCCAGGCCCTACACGACCCTGGAGATCTACTCGACGGTAGCCGAGCTCCTGGAAGTCAAGAATTTCAAGCCCAGGTTCCTGCCGGGATTTTCCTCGGAGGTCTTCCTGCGCGCGGACAAGATGCTGCAGGCGGCGGGAAAATACCAGACCGAGATACACGTGGCAGGAGAGATGAACAAGGATATCGCCTGCAGTATCGGCAAGGCCCGCGCAGAGCTCGGGTATGAACCGAAGGTGGAATTGAAAGAA
>JAQTNB010000186.1 GCA_028714055.1 Candidatus Omnitrophota bacterium | reverse complement strand
TGCGGGGGAAAGTTTACGCCCGTATCTTTGCGGGCTGCCTGCGGCGGGCTTCAGCCAAGGTCTGCCGTGATCTTTATCGGGCCGGAGGGGGATTTTACCGTTGATGAAGTGGGGCTCGCCGTTGAGGGCGGCTTTATTCCCGTTTCCCTGGGGGATTCGGTATTACGCGCGGAGACCGCGGCGGTTGCGGCCGCTGCTTTTATAAAACTTTACTTTCAGGATGAAAAACGTTAAATTTTTTACCCTCGGGTGCAAAGTAATCCAGTATGAAACCCAGCTCATGCGGGAGCGTTTCGAGCGCATGGGGATACAGGAGTCCGGGGACCAGGGAGAAAACGCGGGCCTGGTCGTCGTGAATACCTGCACGGTCACTTCCGGCGCAGACCGGAAATCACGCTACCTTATTCAACGCGCCCGCCGGCTCTATCCCCGCGCGAGGATCATTGTTACCGGCTGTTATGCCCAGCTTGACCATGAGCAACTTTCCCGTATTGAAGGGGTGTCTTTGGTCGTCAAGAACGAAGATAAGCCCCGTATCCTTGAGCTTCTCGGGTATTCCGGCGATACTTGCCAGCCCTCGGGCGCCCAGGGTATAGGAGGCTTTGAATCCCGGACGCGCGCTTTTATAAAGATCCAGGACGGCTGTAATAACCGTTGTGCTTATTGTAAGATCCCTTTGGTGCGCGGGCCTTCCAAAAGCAGGGATGCACAGGAGATCGTGCGGGAGGCCGCTGCTCTTACGCGGAAAGGTTTTAAAGAGATCGTCCTCTGCGGCATATGCCTGGGTTCTTACGGAAAGGACCTGCCGTCGAAGACAAGCCTTGCACAGGTGCTTGGGCGCATAGAGGCGCTGGAAGGTCTGCTGCGCATCCGCCTGAGCTCGATTGAGGCAGGCGATGTTTCAGACGAGCTTATCGGGGTGGTCGCTCGTTCAAAAAAAATATGCCCGCATTTTCACATCCCGATGCAAAGCGGCGACGGCGAGGTATTAAAACGCATGAACCGCAGATACACCCCGGCGGATTATCTTGCCGTGGTAAGAAAGATCAGGCGCGCCATCCCCGAGGCAGCGGTCACGACGGATATCATCTGCGGTTTTCCCGGCGAAGATGAAGCAAGCTTCGCCAGGACCCTTGAATTCCTGCGCCTGGTTTCTCCTTCGCGCACGCATATCTTTCCCTACAGCCCGCGCAAAGGCACTGCCGCAGAAAGCTACCGCGGCCGGATAACGGGCGTATCGTTAAAAAAGCGCATAACGCTGCTTGAGGAAGCCGCCGAGGAAAGCGCCTTGCTTTACAAAAAGAGTTTCCTGGGAAAGGCCTTGCCTGTCCTCATCGAAGAGGAAGCCGAAGGCCGCCCTGCCCGGTGGGAAGGTTATTCCCATACCTACATAAAGGTGCGGGTGCCGGGGGATGCGGGTCTGAAAAACCGGTTGGTCATGGCGCGGGTCACTTCCGTCACAAAAGATTACGCTGCGGCAGATTGTATTTCTGTTGACAGTTAATTTCCGGTATGTTATGGTATTTCAAGGTTGTTACCTAAGGAGGAGAAAATGAGAGGCCTGATGCGGGGTATAGTTACGGGTGTTATTTTTGTTGCCTGCGGGTTTTCTATCGGTTTCGCCCAGGAAGAGATCACCATCACCACTTATTACCCGTCTCCTTACGGTGTTTACAGCAATCTGCGCTCCGACGTCCTGGGAGTGGGAAGCACCTATCGTTCAACGACCCTTACCGACGGACAGGCGGTGTTTGCCGATAGCGTGGGGATAGGTACTACGACGTTGACCTACGCCTTGAATGTAGCCGGCGATATCAATGTAACCGGGGAGGTGCGCCAGAACGGCGGCGCTTACGATAACCCGGACTATGTTTTTGCTTCCACATACCCCCTGATGCCTTTCGGGGAATTAAAAGAGTTTATCCTGGAAAAAAGGCACCTTCCGAACATGCCTTCCACAAAAGACGTCCGGGAAAAAGGGCTGCATCTTTTTGAACAGAACAGGCTGCTCCTGGAAAAGCTTGAAGAAGCCTACCTGTATATCCTCAAGCTGGAAGAGCGCGTCTCAGAGCTGGAAAAAGCCGCTCAATAACAATCCTTCTCTCAATACTCTGTACGCCGTACTCCGTACGCGCGCGTCATTTGTCAAGGGAAGAAAGCGCTTTCCTTGACAAACCTACCCCCATATGTTATACTTTAACAACTTTATTTTAAATATATAATATATGCCGGCCCCCACAGATATTCTAAGACAGGTAAACTGGATAGACATACTTTCTGTAATTGTTTTATTCAGAATAACTTACATCGCCGTTAAACTCGGTGTAATACAGGAATTTTTTAAGCTTCTCGGTACCCTCCTGGGAGCCTATGCGTCGCTCCATTATTACAGGCTTTTTGCCGGCCAGCTTGAGAATCTTCCGGGGATAGGCAGTTTTCCCGAAAGTGTTTTGACGGTTTTTTCCTGCATAAGCCTGGCGCTTTCCGGTTACCTGCTGTTTAGGATCCTGCATTTTGTCTTTTCCAAGTTTGTCAAGACCGAGCCGGCTGCCTTTTTCAACAAATGGGGCGGATTATTGCTGGGGATCTGCCGGGGATGCTTATTGGCCGGCCTTATACTGTTTATCATGGCGGCTTCAGGCGCGGGGTATTTGCGTTCTAGTATCAGGAAGAGTTATACGGGGGAACGCCTGTTCTTGCTTGCGCCCGCTGCCTACTCGTCTTTATGGAACGGTGTTGTTTCGCATTTTGTCCCCGGTGAAAAATTCAACGAAGGCGTAAACGGGGTAAAAAAATCCATAGAAAGCCGCCGATGAAGCTCTCGCAGTTATACGATCAGATCATCCGTTTTGGCAGGGATGCCGACCCGAGGGGAAGCAGGGCGGCCCGCGTTGATTCGTATTCCGATACCGCGCTTTTATACGGGAATCCCGATACCGAGGTCAGCAAGATCATGGTCGGCATCGATATCGAAGTCCCCGAGCTTCTTCTGGCGGATAAGCTGCGCAAAAAGCGCGGGCTGGATCTGGTCCTCGCGCACCATCCCGAGGGAAGGGCCTGGGCGGCGCTTCACCGGGTGATGTCTTTGCAGGCCGATATGTTGATCAAGATCGGCGTATCGCCTTCGGTAGCGCGCGGGATGATCGCAGACAGGGTCTCCGAGGTCGAGCGCAGGCTCTTGCCGCAGAACCATATGCGCTCGGTCGATGCTGCGCGGCTGCTGGATATCCCGTTTGCCTGCGTCCATACGCCGGCGGACAACCACGCGTTTACGTACATAAAGGGATTAATCGAAAAGGA
>JAQTNB010000185.1 GCA_028714055.1 Candidatus Omnitrophota bacterium | reverse complement strand
TTGACCGGGTGGAAGAGGCGCTAAGCCTTGTGGGCTTAGGCGGCATAGAGCATATGATGCCCGCGGAGCTCAGCGGCGGGATGAAGAAGCGCGTATCCCTGGCCAGGGCGATCTGCATCCGCCCCGAGATCATATTATACGATGAACCGACGACGGGGGTCGACCCTATCACTGCCGACAGCATCAACGAGCTGATCAAGGGCCTGCACGATAAACTGAAGGTCACCTCGATCGTGGTGACGCACGACATGAAAAGCGCTTACAGGATCGCCGACCGGGTTGCCATGCTTTACCAGGGCAAGGTCATTGCCGAAGGCACTCCGGAAGAGATAGAGAAAAGCGAGCACCCGGTGGTCCATCAATTCGTCAACGGCCTGGCGCACGGCCCCATAACGGAGACCGTCGAGCCCAAGAGCGTTCTTGATAAAACGCAAAAGGTCCATCAGTTCTAATCGCGCGCATAACGGAGGGAAAAAATGATATTCGGTAAGACAAGACTGGAATTACGGGTAGGGGTATTCGTTTTTGTTGGTCTTGTGATCTTTGCTGCATTCATCCTTTCGATCGGGGGCCTCAAGATGCTTGCCTCGGGCTACCAGGTCAAATTCCTCTTTCACTTCGTCAACGGGGTCAAGGTCGGAGCGCCGGTGCGTTTTGCCGGGGTGGACGTGGGCGAGGTAAGGCGGATAAATTTTATCCGTCCGCCTGAAGGCAAGATGCAGGTGGAGATCGTGGGATGGGTGCAGGATAATGTGGAGATCCCGGTTGATTCCTCCGTCTGGGTGAATACCCTGGGGCTGCTCGGAGAGAAGTATGTCGAGATCCTTCCCGGAGAAGACTGGCAGAATAAGCTGGAACGCGGCGGGACATTGACAGGCAACGAACCGATCGCCATCAACGAAGTAGAGCGTTCGCTTAAAGATACCGCAAGCAGCGTAGGCGAAGTGATAAACAAGATCAAGAACGGCGAAGGGACCGTCGGAAAGCTTATTTCGGAGGACGCGATATACAATGACCTGGAAGCGCTCGCCTCCGATGTCAGAAGGCACCCCTGGAAGCTTTTCTGGAAAACCAAAGAAAAGCCGCCCCGCTAACTTATGAGCCGTATGAAGGCCAAGACCGTATTCAGCTGCCAGCACTGCGGGTACCAGTCGCCGAAATGGCTGGGACGCTGCCCGGACTGTAACAGCTGGAATTCTTTTGTCGAAGAGGATTTCCTGGCCCCTGCGCAGGCAAAGCCCAGGGAGCGGCCTGCCCTGTATAAAGAGCAGCCGGTCCTTTTGAAGGACGTCCAGGTCAAGGATGACGCGCGCCTCAAGACCGGTATCACCGAGCTTGACCGGGTATTGGGAGGCGGGATCGTCCAGGGGTCGGTAGTGCTCCTGGGAGGCGACCCGGGCATCGGCAAATCCACGATCTCCCTGCAGATCTCAAACAGGCTCGCCGACGAAGGGCTGACCGTGCTCTACGTCAGCGGGGAAGAATCCGTTGCCCAGACCAAGATGCGGGCAAAGCGGCTGGGAGGAGGCCTTGCAAAACAAAAGGGAAGCCTCTATATCGTCAACCAGACCGACCTCTCCTGCATCATTGAGCATATACGGACCCTCAAGCCCGCAGTCGTTTTTATCGATTCCATACAAGTGCTCTTTGATCCCGCGTTAAGCTCTTCCGCCGGAAGCGTAAGCCAGGTGCGGGAATGCGCCGGAATGCTTACCCAGCTTGCCAAGACCAGCGGCACCGCGTGTTTTATCATAGGCCATGTGACCAAGGAAGGCACGATCGCAGGCCCCCGCGTGCTTGAGCATATCGTCGATACCGTGCTTTATTTTGAAGGCGACCGTTTTTCGGCGTACCGGATATTGCGGGCCGTGAAGAACCGTTTCGGCTCTACCAATGAGATCGGCGTATTCCAGATGGGGCAGCTCGGGCTCCAGGAGGTCAGCAACCCTTCGGAGATCTTTCTTTCCGAACGCCCCAAAGATGTTTCCGGATCGGTGGTGGTTTCGGTCCTGGAAGGAAGCAGGCCTCTGCTTGTGGAGATCCAGTCTTTGGTCAGCAGGGCGGGATTCGGGTATGCGCGCAGGCGCACCCAGGGGTTTGATTATAACCGCCTGAGCCTTTTGATCGCGGTGCTTGAGAAACGGGTGGGCCTGCACCTTGAGGCGGACGATATCTTTGTCAATGTTGCCGGGGGGATAAAGATCGAAGACCCTGCCGCAGACCTTGCCGTAGCCTGCGCCGTGCATTCGGCGTTCGGCGATAAGCTTGTGCTTGCGGATACGGTGATCTTGGGAGAAGTGGGCCTGGCCGGAGAAATACGCAGCATATCGCAGGCAGGCGTGCGCATCAATGAGGCGCAGAAGCTCGGCTTCAAGCGCTGCATACTCCCCAAGAATAACTGCAGGAATCTTGAGTTGAATAAACACGATATAGAACTTATTCCGGTAGTCAACGTTAAAGAAGCGCTGGGTTTTGCCTGTCCGTAGACGGGCATACTGCTGTTTTCATATTTCATAAGGAGGGAAGATGAACCTATTATTGGTGCGTATTCTTTTTATCTTCGTTAGTACTATTGCCGGTTATCAGATCCTGGGGCCTTCAGGCAAGGGCAGCGTGGGTATAGGCCTGGGTTTTATGACCGGGCTTATCATCATTCTTCTTGAGATCGGGATGCGCCGCGTTTCGGTGCGCGGGCTCTCCAGCACGGTCTTCGGTTTGATCCTGGGGCTGCTTATGGCAAAGCTGGTGACTGACGCGCTGTCGCTTGCGCCGATCCCGAGCGAAAACCTTCCCCTGATACGTTTCAGCCTGACGCTGGTCTTTTGTTACCTGGGGATGGTCATAGGCCTGAGGGGCAAGGATGAATTCAACATTATTATCCCCTATGTGCGCCTGCGCAGGCAGGACCAGGCGGAAGAGCTGACGCTTTTGGATACGAGCGTCATCATCGACGGAAGGATACTGGATATCTGCAAGACGAAATTCCTTGAGGGAAAGATCGTCATACCGCGTTTTGTGCTTAAAGAGCTCCAGCAGATAGCGGATTCCACCGACCCCATAAAACGCCAGCGGGGCAGGCGGGGCCTTGAGATCCTCCACGCGGTCCAGAAAGAGGCGGGGGTGGACATCACGCTCAACGAAGAGGATTTTCCCGAGGTACCGGAGGTGGACGCAAAGCTTGTCAAGCTTGCCAAGCTCCTTGAAGCCAAGATCATGACGGTTGATTTTAACCTCAACCGCGTAGCCAGCTTTCAGGGGGTCAAGATCCTCAATATCAACGAGCTTGCCAACGCCCTGAAACCCGTGGTCTTCCCCGTCGAACAGATGCGCATCAAGCTTCACAAGGAAGGCAAAGAA
>JAQTNB010000184.1 GCA_028714055.1 Candidatus Omnitrophota bacterium | reverse complement strand
CTGCCCTGTCTGCTGGGTGAGCGGAAGGGGGAAGGTCTTTTATGACGATGCCGGGAATCCTTTGCGCATGATCGGCGTCTGTTTCGATATTACCGCGTACAAAAAAACCGAGGCAGAGCTGCGTAATCCGAGAATTTCCTCTCCAGCATCATAGAGCAGAGCCCGTATGCTACCTGGATATCCGATTCCGAAGGGACCCTGGTTAAAATAAACCAGGCGTGCTGCGACCTGCTCCGCATCTCCCAGGAAGAAGTACTCCATAAGTACAATATTCTCAAGGATAATATCATTGAAGAGCAGGGGTTGATGTCTGAGGTGCGCAAGGTTTTTGAAAAAGGGGAAGCTGTCAGGATTGTGCTGCAATATGACAGCGGGCGGCTGAAATCACTCGTTACCAGGAAACAGGTGTTTGTCATCCTGAATGTCACGGTCTTTCCGGTGAAAGACGCCGACGGAAAGGTGACGAACGCAGTGATCCAGCACGTTGACATTACGCGGCAAAGGCAGGCGACGGCAGACCTGCGGTTGAGCGAGTCGAAATTCCGGGGCCTTTTTGAATACATGACCAGCGGAGTCGCCATCTATGCAGCGGTGGACAGCGGCGAGGATTTTGTATTCAAAGACTTTAATCCCACGGCGGAAAGGATCGATGCTTTACGCAAGGACCAGGTGATCGGCAAGCGCATTACCGAGGTCTTTCCCGGCGTCAGGGAATTCGGGCTTTTTGCGGTATTGCAGAAAGTATACAAGACCGGAAACCCCGAGTATCTCCCCGTCGCTCTTTATAAAGACCAGCGGGAAAGCGGCTGGAGGGAAAATTGGATCTATAAGCTTCCCAACGGCGATATCGTGGCGATCTTTAACGACATTACCGCGCGTAAAGAGGCGGAAGACAAGCTGGAAGATGCCAGGAATTACCTGAATGCCCTGTTCAATACCATCTCCGATCCGATATTCGTCAAGGACCGTCAGCACCGGATGGTCCTTGCTAATGATGCGGAATGCAGGCTTGCCGGCTGCAGCCGTGAAGAGCTTATCGGAAAGACCGACTACGATTTCTTTCCCAAAGAGCAGGTTGATGTCTTCTGGCGGTATGACGAAACGGTTTTTAATACCGGGCAGGAGAGCAGCAACGAAGAGCAGATCACCGATCCCTCAGGCGCGGTTCGCACGATCATCACCAAGAAATCCCTCTATACGGATAAAAACGGCAACAAATTTATTGTCGGGATCATCCGCGATATCACGGAACGAAAGCACGCCGAAGAAGAGATCAAGAAAGCTTATGAGCAGCTGAAAGACACCCAAGCCCAGCTGATACAGGCGGGTAAGATGTCTGCTTTGGGCCAGTTTGCCAGCGGTGCGGCCCATGAGCTTAACAATCCTTTGACCGGCGTATTGAACAATGTGCAGTTGATCAAGATGGAAGCAAGAGGGCGGGAGTATTTTGACCTGGATGATTTTAAGGAGCTTTTGGATATCGTGGAAAACTCGGCATTACGCTGCAAAAGGATAACGCAGTCCTTGCTTGATTTCGCCCACGGAGCAAAACACAAGTTCGGCCCGGTTACCTTGGACGAACTTATCGAAAAGACGAGCGAGCTGGTAACGCATGAGCTTCGCCTGCAAAACATCGTTTTAGAGAAGGACTTACAGCCGGGATTGCCCGTTATCCAGGGTGATTTTCAACTGCTTGAGCAGGTTATTTTCGGCCTGATCGTCAATGCCAGATGGGCGATCGAAAAAAAATCAAAAGACGGAGGCGTGATCACTCTCAAGACGTGGTCAGGCCCGGGAGGTAAAACCGTTTCGGTCTCCGTCTCTGATACGGGGATCGGTATACCGCCGGAGAACCTTGCGAAGCTGTTTACGCCTTTTTTCACCACGAAAGACGTCGGAGAAGGAACAGGGCTCGGTCTCGCGCTGTCTTATAACATAATCAAGAGCCATAAAGGCGAGATGTCTGTTGAATCGCGGGTCGGGGCAGGGACTACGGTTACGATAACGCTTCCTTCCGGCGGCACTTCCTGAAATTTTTCCATCAAAATTGACGAAAAAAAGATTATT
Organism: Candidatus Omnitrophota bacterium; assembly: GCA_028714055.1. Classification (GTDB taxonomy): domain Bacteria; phylum Omnitrophota; class Gorgyraeia; order Gygaellales; family Profunditerraquicolaceae; genus JAQTNB01. The sequence continues at coordinate 1,344 of JAQTNB010000184.1, read as the reverse complement.
ACTTATCAGGCCAAATTCTTCTATCAGGGCGGCACCGGTCCCTCTGGGGCTGATGTATCTTGCTTCGTGGCTGAGGACTTTGCCTGTCGAGCTTGAGATAAAGATAATTGATGCCCGGATAAAAGGTCTTTCGCTTGAGCAAACCGGGAGGTCCATCGCCGATTTTTCGCCCCAGTATGTCGGGATCTCATGTATGCATGCTGATTCAGATGAAGCGCATGCGCTCGCATCCGTATCAAAACAACTCGACAGCCGCCCGATAGTCATTATCGGCGGGCCGTATGCAAGCGCCGTCCCCGAGACGGCTTTAAGCGACCCGGCAATCGATTTCTGCGTCAAGGGGGAAGGGGAGGAAGCCTTTGGCGAATTGATCTTAGCGCTTGAATCCGGCTCGCCGGCCTTGTCGATAAAAGGCATTTTCTCCCGCGTAGAAGGAAAGGTGTGTTACGGCGGAGACCGGGAGCCGGTCGCAGACCTCGACCGCCTGCCTTTCCCCGCCTGGGACCTTATAGACCTGGAGGGATATTTTAATAACAGGAAACGGGCCCTGGAAAACCCGGTGCAGATCTACCGCCGGGGCGTATCGCTTATCTCATCCCGCGGGTGCCCCTTTCAATGCATATTCTGCCACGATATATTCGGCAAGAGATTCCGCGGCCGCAGCCCTGAAAACCTGCTTGCCGAGATCAAGCTGCTTACCGGCCGCTATGGCGTCCGGGAGATCGAATTCCTGGACGACACGTTTAACTTCGATTCCCAGCGGGCGAAAAGGATATGCGACCTCATCCGGCAAGAGGCCCCCGGGATAAAGATCTGTTTTTCCAACGGTATGCGGGCCGACCTCATCGACGATGAAATGCTCGCTAAATTCCGCGAAGCCGGCGTATACCGTATCAACTACGGCATTGAAAGCGTTTCTCCGCGGATCCAGAAGATCATGAAAAAAAACCTTGATCCCGCCAGGGCGCAGGAGGCGATCAGGAAAACGGTGAAGAGCGGGATGCTTTGCGGCGGTTTTTTTATGCTGGGGTTTCCCGGGGAAACAGAAGCGGAGATGATGCAGACTGTTGAATTTGCCAGGCGCTCCGAACTCCATACCGCGGTATTCGCCATTGTTACTCCGTACCCCGGGACCGAAATGTATGCAATGGCTCCGGGTGCTAAAGGCAACGTGTCGTTTTCAACCGTCGGGAAGATCAGCTATAACCTGAGCTGCGTTTCAAACAAGCGCCTGGAAGAGATCACGCGGCTGGCCTACCGGAAGTTTTATCTTTCGCTCGGAAGGCTCATCCGTATCTACCTGAAGGCTGCCCGCAAACGCGCTCTCTTCGGTAACTTCCTGGA
>JAQTNB010000183.1 GCA_028714055.1 Candidatus Omnitrophota bacterium | reverse complement strand
TTAGCTTCGGTCACTCGGGCACGGTGAATTTTCGATTTAAGCATGATCCTGAACATTATCTCTTCTCCTCGCAAGGCCCCTGCAGGGCCTTCAGTACCTCTTCGCCGAATTCCCTGGCGGCAGCCGGCCCGGACCCGGTAATGATGTTCCCGTCTTTGACCACCGGCGAAGCGCTGTAACGCGCCCCTGCCGCCGTCAGCTGCGCGGCTTCAGACGGCCAGACGGTCGCGCGCTTCCCCTCCAAGACCCCTGCCTTGGCCAGGGTCACGGGAGCGATGCATATGGCTGCGACGATCTTGTTTTTTTCGGCTGCCTCGGCTGCCAGCGCGTGGGCAAAAGGGTCATCCCAGTAAATACTCGCGCCTGCGCCGCCGACAAAGATAAACGCATCGTAATCCCCGGCGCGCAGGTCCGTAAAAAGCACATCGGGCTTAAACTGAGTGCCCAGGGACCCCCGGGCGTTTCCAAGCCCACTGCAGGCTACGCACACCCTCACCCCCGCCTTCTCAAGGATTGCTTTCGGCTCAAGCAATTCTTCGTCCCTGAACTTATCGGGCGCGATGATCATTACCGCTTTTTTCATCTTTTAAAAAAGGCTTTTCGCGCGGCCGGCTTTATGGCTTTGCGACCAGATGATACGACTGGCGCGCGATCATCAACTCTTCCTGCGTAGGTATCACCAGGACAGCCGGCCTTTGCTTCAGGTGGTCAAAGAGACCCTTGCATATCCTGCGGCGGATACCTTCCTGGTGCTCTCCGATGCCGGCGGTGAAAATGAGCGCGTCACACCCTCCCATGACCGCGGTGTATGCCCCGATGTATTTTTTGATCCGGTAGACGAACATGTCTATGGCGAGCCTCGCGCGGGCATTGTTCCTTGAGGCCTTCCCCTCCAGCTCGCGCATGTCATTACTGAGCCCTGAGACCCCTTTGAGGCCGCTTGACTTATTCAGTATGTCTTCGATCCCCTGCGCATCCAGCTTCTTCTTGCGCATAAGATACGTGACCAGGGCCGGGTCGATATCGCCGCAGCGCGTGCCCATGATCAGGCCTTCAAGAGGAGTAAAGCCCATGCTGGTATCGATGGATTTCCCGTGCTTCACGCAGGCGATGCTGCAGCCGTTACCCAGATGGCAGGTGATCAAGCGGAGCTTTTGATAGGGCCTGCCAAGGATACGCGCGGCCTCATGCGCCACGTACTGATGGCTGGTCCCGTGAAAACCGTATTTGCGCACCCCCCATTTGCGGTAATATTCATACGGCAGGCCGTAGATAAAGGCGTGCTCCGGCAAAGACTGGTGGAACGCCGTATCAAAGACCGCGACCTGGCGTATCCCCGGCAGCAGTTTTCTGCAGGCAAGGATACCGGTCAGATTCGCCGGGTTATGCAAAGGCGCAAGCGCGCAGCACTGCTTGATCTTCTTGATCACGGCCTCGTTTATAATGACGGGCTTGCTGAACTCTTCCGCGCCGTGCACAACGCGGTGGCCCACCAGCTCCACGCCGTCGATCTTCGTCAGGATGGCCTTGAGCCCCGTAAAGTGGTCCTGGAAGGATGAGCCCTTCTCGCCGATATGCTCGATCAGTCCTTTTCCGAGCACAGACCCTCCCGGCATACGGAATAATTTGTATTTGATGGAGGAACTGCCGCTGTTGATGACCAGGGTTCTCATTTTATGATGCGCCGTTTAGGAGGAACGTATCGCCGTGACCGCGACGCAGTCCACGATATCCTCCGTGGAACACCCGCGGGAAAGGTCGCTGCAAGGTTTTGTAAGCCCCATAAGAAGCGGGCCCAGCGCCCGGGCGCGCCCGAGCCGCTGCGTAAGCTTATAACTGATATTGCCTGCTTCAAGGTCCGGGAAGATCAGGACGTTGGCGTTGCCCCCCAGGGGGCTGTCCGGATATTTGATCTTGGCGATCTCCGGGACGATCGCCGCGTCGACCTGCAATTCTCCGTCGATGAGGATATCGGGTGCCATCTGCCGGGCGAGCTTAAGCGCTTCGGTCACTTTATCCACGCCCTCTCCCTTTGCCGAGCCTCTGGTCGAATAACTCAACAACGCAACGCGCGGCACCAGGCCCAGGACCTTGGCGGCGAGCTCCGCCGCAGAGACCGATATGGCGGCAAGCTGGCGAAAGCTCGGATCGGGGATAATGCCGCAGTCCGCGAATACAAACGTCCCGCTTTCGCCGTAAACGCAGTCCGGGACGACCATGATAAAACAACTGCAGGCGATCCCGATACGCTCTTCTACCCCGAGGCAGCGGATCGAGGCCCTGCCTACGTCGGGCGTCGTATGCACGGCTCCCGCGACAAAACCGTCGAATGCCCCTTCCCGCGTCATCATCGCCGCGCAATAAAGCGTATCTTCAAAGATCGCGCGCGCGGCCTCGGGCGTGACGCCTTTTGCCTGGTGCATACGGTAATATGTCTCGATAAAACGCTCTTTGTCCTGCGGCGCCACCTTATCGGGCGAAAGCAGGACGACTTTCGCGATCCCCTCCTGCTCGATGATGCGGGCCGCTTCCCTGGTGCGCGAATCTTCATATTCCGGCAACGCTATTGTTTTCTGCCGCGCCTTTGCCATCTGGCGTATTTTGGCAATGGTATCCATCTCTTACATTCCTTTCACTATCGCTTTAAGGTCCACGTAGGTCTTGATCATCTCCACCGCCGTCTTGATCTTTAATTCATCCCGCGGGCGGATCTTAACGGTAAGGTCGTGCACGGAAGCGGTAACGGTATAGGTATCTTCTCTTGATAAAAGCACCGGGATCCCGGAGTCCGCAAGCGCCTGCATGACCTCTTCCTGGGGAGTGATCCCCGCGGAAAGCACGATCCCGGAAACCTTGAGCCTCTTCCTGTCGCTCTCCCGGTAACACTTCAGCACCGCCGCGATGATATCCTCCCGGTCGCCGGGCGTGATCAGCAGGCTGTCGTCAACGATATACTTTATCGCATCGTGAGGCGCCATTGCCCCGACGATTATGGTCGATACGTAACTCTCCAGGGCATCCTTGCCGCAGAGGAGCTCGAATCCCGCCTCCTCGAGTATCTGCATGATGGAGGGATACGATAAAGACTTGTTGTAAGGGATGACCCCCAGGACATTGATGCCCCTGCGCTCCAGGCCTTTGCGCACCAGGCGGTTTATCCTGTCGAATTTACCGGGCAGGACCTTGTTGATGATGACGCCCAGGAGCTTCACCCCTTCCTTCTCAAGGAGCGCTTTATTCAGCAATATCTCGTCGATCGGCCTGCCGATGCCGCCGGAAGAAATGATGATCGCCTTCGCCCCCAGCAGGCGCGCCACATAGGCGTTGGAGTGGTCGAACACCGAGCCGACCCCCGCGTGGCCCGTCCCTTCTATCACCACCAGGTTCTGGCCCTTGGAAACCCTGCGGAAGGCGTCTTTTGTCTGCG
>JAQTNB010000182.1 GCA_028714055.1 Candidatus Omnitrophota bacterium | reverse complement strand
CCCGGCCATGGTGAGCTTCTCCGCCAGGGCCGCGGGAGAAATTGTTATATCCACAAAATCCTTCAGCCAGTTATACGTTACCTTCATCCTAAAATTCCTTTAAGAAACGCGCGTCATTCTCAAAAAAAAGCCTGATATCGTTAATCCCGTAGCGCAGCATCGCAATTCGCTCTACCCCCATCCCAAACGCAAAACCCGTGTACCGGCCGGGATCATACCCGACGTTCCTGAATACCTGTGGGTGGATCATCCCGGAGCCGAGTATTTCAAGCCAACCCTTTCTGCCGCACACCGACCAGCCTTTTCCTTTACAGAAGATGCAGCTTATGTCCACCTCCGCAGAAGGTTCGGTGAACGGAAAAAAGTGCGGCCTGAAGCGCATCGAGATATCCTTACCAAACACCGTCTTGGCAAAAAGCTCTAAGGTCCCTTTAAGGTCCGCAAACGTTATCCCCCGGTCAACCATAAAACCCTCGATCTGATGGAACATAAAGGAGTGGGAGGCGTCGACTGCGTCAGGGCGGTACACCCTTCCCGGAGCCACCACGGCTAACGGAGGCTTGAAGGCCTTCATTGCCCTGACCTGTACCGGAGAGGTCTGGCTGCGCAGCAAGAAACGCTTTGTATCCTGCGGTGATTTCTGCAGATAAAACGTATCAAAGGCCTCCCGCGAAGGGTGTTCCAGCGGGATATTCAGCCCGGTAAAATTATTATACTCGCTTTCAATCTCCGGCCCTTCCATGACGAAGAATCCCATACGCACGAATATATCGCAGATCTCTTCGATAAGTTGCGTAAGCACATGGATCCTGCCCACGGGTTGGGCAATCCCCGGCATGGTAACGTCAACCGGCAGTTTGCAGGAATCGCTTGCGCGGCCCGCAAACACTCCTTGTTTCTCAGCTACCAGGGAAGCGATCTTTTCTTTGAGGGAATTGATCTCTTTGCCGAAAGCGGCCCGTTCGGAAGGGGCCAGCTGCGGGATAGAAGCGGTCAACTGGGCAAGAATCCCTTTTCTTCCCAGATACTTTATCTTGAACTCTTCAAGGTCCTGGGAAGAGCTGATCCCCTGGGCAGCCCGCTCTATTTCTTCATGAATAGACTTACTATCATAACCAGACATAATACTCCCGCTAAAATGTAGGCAATATTCTTTTTATCCTGACTGACCATCTCCTGGCGCAGCGCGCCTGGCGTGATGATGCGCAGGGATTCGCCGTGAATATCCAGGTCTCCGCCGTGCTGGGGGCATGCCTTGTTGAAAACCCCGGTGACCTCCACCCAATCCCCTTTTGATTTATAGCCGCCGGTATGGGTAATAAGAGCGGCCGCCTCGCGTTTTATCCAGACCCCGATGGCGTAAGAACCGTCGTGCAGGTTAACCCAGGCATGGTCTCCCCGCACCATTATATCACCGATAGCTTCCCCTTCATAGACCACGGTTTTCCCGTCATAGAGATCCGTCCTGCTCACCAGTTCGCGGCTCTCTGCCGGCTGGGCACAAACACTCCCGAAAACCAGAAATACCATGCACGCACAGATATAAAGAGTGAGCTTAATCATTTTCCTTTTATCGCGGCGACGATAAACCCGACCAGTGTAAATACCGACATAAACTCAAGGCGTCCTGCCCACATCTGCAGAATATAGACGACCTTCAACAGCGCGGGCATCCCTGCAGAGGTAATCCCGCAGGAAAGCCCCACATTTGCCGCAGCAGATGTGGATTCAAACAACGAATGCAGGAACGGATACCCAAAAAACATCCCCACCAGCGTCCCCACGCCGTAAAGCAAAAGATACGCCAGGGTATTCAGGAGCGCGGGCCTGACATGCGTATCTTTCAGGAAGGTTTCCCGTATATGGTGGAATTTCTTTACGACGATCGCCCGCTCCGGCAAAATGATCCTTTTAACATCCTGGGCCATTGCCTTAAATATAATTCCCAGGCGCAGCATCTTAATGGCGCCGGTCGTAGAACATACCGCTCCTCCCAGGGCCATGCCGCATATGACGCCGACGACGGCAAGGTCATTCCATTCCCCGGCTAGCTGCTGGGGATATACGGACTGAAACCCGGTCCCGGTATGGCCGGAAATAAGCTGGTAAAACCCTTTGCGAAAGAGCACAAAAGCCCCCTGGTATATCCCGGTCTGCGCAAGGCCGACGGCAGTTACTAAAAATGCCGATACCACGGTAATAAAAAAGGTGCCGGTTTCAATATTGCGGTATATCTCCTTGCGATTACCTGTCCAGATATGATAGTGCAGTTTAAAATTAAGCGCCCCCAGGATCATGATGACGACGGTAGCGACCTCAAAAGGGAAGCTGTGATAATAGAGGATACTCTGAGACTGCGGGCAAAATCCTCCCGTATCAAACGCCGTCATAAATACGCAGGCGCCATGGAAGAGCGCCTTGGGAATTTGCATGCCGCTTGCGGCCCCGATGATCGTCAGGGAGCTCGTACCCAGTACAAAATACACCAGGCTCACCAGCCAGATAAACCTGCTGGTGTGCACGACATTAGGCATGATCCGTTCATCGCGCGCCTCACCGACATACATCTTAAATGCTCCGGAAAGCCCTTTAATAAAGAAGGAGAGCGCAACCACCACGATCCCCTGCCCACCGATAAACATAATCAGGTGTCTCCAGAAGTTATGCGTATATGAGAGGTGATCGAGGTCTGCTCCCAGCGCAAGCCCCGTGGTGGCAAATCCGGACATTGAGTCGAAGCATGCATCGAGGAATGACCGCCAGTGGCCGCTTAAATACAGCGGAATGGCTCCGATAAACATCGCCACCACCCAGGAAAGAGAAACAACGATCATCCCTTGCATCCAGGAAAGATCTTTATTGCTGTGGCAGAGCGTTTTCAGTGCCAGTCCGAGGATAAGAGCCGCCTCTGCGGCGATTAAAAAGTCAAAAACAGGACTGTTCTCTCGGTATGCCAACCCTATAAGGATGGGCAGGCACATGGTCAACCCCAGGCCGAGAATAACCTTCCCCAGGTAGTAACCTATATTTTTGACATCATCCAGCCCGGGTTTTAGGATCATTTCTTGAACGATAACGCCAGGCACACGAAAAACGCAGCCGCCATTATCGATATGGTGTAGGCAAACTCCGTAGCGATACCGAGGAGTGAACGGGAAAAGGTTTTAAGCTTCATAGGGTGCCTACCAGCAGTTGCAACAAATGCTGTTCGTTACCGATGGTCGTCAGCGCAACAACGTCGTCCCCTGCTTGTAAAACGGTATTTCCTTTGGGGACAATGACATCCTCGCCGCGCACGACAGGAACCAGCACCGAATTTTCAGGCCAGGCTATCTCGTAGATGGGTTTATTGATGACGGGAGAGTTATCCGGAAGGTCGACGCGCACAATGGAAAGCTTGCCGCGTTTAAAACTCATCAAGTTGACGAAATCGGAAAAAG